>CAMFLJ010000393.1 GCA_945957335.1 uncultured Actinomycetes bacterium
AGATCGACCATCTCGAGGGCGTCCTGCTCGTCGAGCACCTCACCGACGAGCAGCGCCAGGAGGCCCGCAAGGCCATCCGCGAGCTGCGCATGCGGGGCATCGAGCGCCTGCCCGAGCCCGAGGTGGCCGGCGGCCGCCTGCGGCTCCCCTGAGCCCGCCCGTGCCCGACCCCTCGGTGGCCCCCGATGCGGACGACGCGCCCGGGCCGCCCCTGGCCTCCCCGCCCCGCACCCCTCGCCGCCTCGCCTACCTCGGCACGCCCGACGTCGCCGTGGCGCCGCTGCGGGCGCTGCACGCCGCCGGCTTCGAGATCGCCGTCGTGGTCACCCGCCCGGACAAGCGGCGGGGGAGGGGCGGGGCGCTCTCACCCAGCCCGGTGAAGGCCACCGCGCTCGAGCTGGGCCTGCCCGTCACCACCGAGCTCGACGCGGTGCTCGACGCCGGCGTGGAGCTGGGCGTGGTCGTGGCCTACGGCCGGATCATCCCCCGGCGCGTCCTCGAGGCCGTGCCCATGGTGAACCTGCACTTCTCGCTGCTGCCCCGATGGCGAGGCGCCGCCCCCGTCGAGCGGGCCCTGCTCGCCGGCGACGTCACCACCGGCGTGTGCCTCATGGAGGTCGCCGAGGGCCTCGACACCGGCGCGGTGTACGCCGTCGAGGAGACGACGATCGCCGACGACGACACCCTCGACTCGCTGCGGGGCCGCCTCGTCGACATGGGCTCTCGGATGGTGGTCGACGCCCTCACCCAGGGCCTGCCCGACCCGGTGGCCCAGCAGGGCGAGCCCACCCACGCGGCCAAGATCGACCCGACCGAGCTGCAGCTCGACTGGGCACGGCCCGCGGCCGAGCTCGACCGCGTCGTCCGCCTCGGCGGGGCCTGGACCACCTTCCGGGGCAAGCGCCTGAAGGTGTGGGAGGCCGAGCTGCTCGCCGACGGAGGCGACGCAGAGCCCGGCACGATCGAGGGCCAGGTCGTGGCCACAGGTGCCGGCGCCCTGCGCCTCGTCACCGTGCAGCCCGAGGGCAAGGGCCGCCAGGACGCGTCGGCGTGGCGCAACGGCACCCGGCCCGAGCCGGGCGAACGGCTCGGCGCGTGAGCGCCCCCGGGGTCGACGCCCGTCGCCTGGCCGTCGACGCCCTCGTGCGCGTCGACGAGGGCGGTGCCTACGCCAACCTCACCCTCCCGCCGATGCTCGAGCGCAGCTCGCTGTCCGACCGCGACCGCGCGTTCGTGACCGAGCTCGTCTACGGCACCACCCGCATGCGCCGGTCGTGCGACTGGCTCGTCGACCGCTTCCTGCCCGACCCCTCCCGCATCGATCCCACGGCACGCGCCTGGCTGCGCCTCGGCGCGTTCCAGCTGGCCTTCCTCGACACCCCGCCGCACGCCGCGGTGGGAGCCACGGTCGAGGCCGCGCCCAAGAAGCTCAAAGGCCTCTGCAACGCAGTGCTGCGCAAGGTGTCGTCGTCGCTGCCGGTCGAGTGGCCCTCCGATGGCGTGCGCCTCAGCCAGCCCGAGTGGATCCTCCAGCGACTCACCGCCGACCTCGGCGCCGAGGACGCGCTCGGTGCCCTCGAGGAGATGAACCGGCCCGCCTCGGTCACCATGCGCGACGACGGCTACGTGCAGGACCTCGGCTCGCAGTGGGTGGCCGAGGCCGTCGGCGCCGGGCCGGGCGAGCGCGTGCTCGACGTGTGCGCCGCCCCCGGTGGCAAGGCCACCTACCTCGCGGGCCGGGGGGCCACCGTGGTCGCCGCCGACTCCCGCCCGGGCCGGGTCGGGCTCGTGGCCCGCAACGCGGCCGCGCTCGACCTCGACGCCCACCGGCTCGCGCCCGTGGCCGCCGACGGCACCCGCCCGCCGTTCCGCCCCGGCTCGTTCGACAAGGTGCTCCTCGACGCCCCCTGCTCGGGGCTGGGCGCGCTCCGGCGCCGCCCCGACGCCCGCTGGCGCATCGACCCCGACGACGTCGACCAGCTCGCCGGGCTCCAGCGCCGGCTCCTCGGGGCCGCGCTCGGGCTCGTCCGCCCCGGCGGCGAGGTGGTGTACAGCGTGTGCACCGTCACCGCGGCCGAGTCGCTCGACGTCGACCGTTGGGTCGAGGCCGAGCACCCCGACGTCGTCGCCCTCGATCCGCCGGGCGAGCCGTGGCGCCCGCTCGGGCGCGGCGCCCTGCTGCTGCCCCAGGCGGCCGGCACCGACGGCATGTACCTCCTGCGGCTCCGGGTGCCCGACGCCGGCTGAGGCGCGGGCAGACTCTGCGCCATGACCGACCACGCCGCCACCACCACGCCCGCCGCCGGCCTGCAGGCCAAGGTGCTCACCGTCTCCGACGGCGTCGTCGCCGGCACCCGCGACGACCGCTCGGGCCGGGCGCTGGTCGAGCGGCTGGAGGCCGAGGGCTTCGAGGTGGCCGAGCACCGGGTGGTGGCCGACGGCCGCGAGAACGTGGGTGAGGCGCTGGCCGAGATGGCCGAGGGCTTCACCGGCGTGATCGTCACCACCGGGGGCACCGGCTTCGGCCCCCGTGACCTCACGCCCGAGGGCACCCGCGTCGTCCTCGACCGCGAGGCCCCGGGCATCGCCGAGGCCATGCGCCTGGTCAACCCGCTCGGGCGCCTCTCGCGCGGCGTGGCCGGCACGCGGGGGAGCGCGCTCGTGCTCAACGCCCCCGGATCCACCTCCGGCGCCGTCGAGTGCCTCGAGGCCGTGATCGACGTGGTGCCCCACGCCATCCGGCTGATGGCCGGCGACTGAGCCGCCGGACGACCCTGGGGCCGGCCCGCGGCCGGGGGATCGAGCGGTCGTCGCCGATACGATCGACGCCCATCACGACCAACCCCGACGACGAGGCCCGGATGGGCCAGGCCCTCGCGGCCGGCGCCACCTCCCGGCGTCGGGTCGCGCCCCGGCCGTGGGTCGGCGCCGTGCTGGTGCCGGCCGACGACCAGTCGCACCCGGGCTTCGCCGGTGCCACCGACGGCCGCACCGGCCCGCACGCCGAGGTCGTCGCCCTGGCCGCCGCCGGCGAGGCCGCCCGGGGCGCCACCCTCTACGTCACCCTCGAGCCGTGCTCCCACCACGGCCTCACGCCGCCCTGTGCCGATGCGGTGATCGCCGCCGGCGTGGCCCGGGTGGTGGTGGCCCTCACCGATCCCGACCCGAACGTCTCCGGCCAGGGCATCGAGCGCCTCCGGGCCGCCGGCGTGGC
>CAMFLJ010000394.1 GCA_945957335.1 uncultured Actinomycetes bacterium
TCGGCTCGGGCACCCGCACGACGCGCACCAGCGCCGACGCCCCCGACGCTGTGCACGCCACCTCGATCTTCATGAACTCGGCCGCATCGATGATCGACTTCCTGTTCTCGTCGGTGCTGCACCGGTTCCCGGAGCTCAAGCTCTTCTACGCCGAGGCGCAGATCGGCTGGATCCCCTTCGCTCTCGACCGCTGCGACGACGTGTGGGAGACCCACCGCTGGTCGATCGGCGACGACGCCACCCCCGAGCCGCCGAGCTTCTACTACCACCGCCAGGTCGCCAGCTGCTTCTTCAAGGACCCGGTCGGGCTGAAGCTGCTCGACGAGGTCGGCCGGAAGAACATCATGTTCGAGACCGACTACCCCCACCAGGACGGCACGTTCCCGAACACCCTCACGGTGGCCGAGAAGCTCTTCGGTGAGCTCGACCAGCAGACCGTGAACGACATCGCCCGGAACAACGCCATCGAGTGGTTCGGGCTCGACCTGCCCCTGGCCTGAGCAGCGTCGCTCACGCTCCCTGCCCACGCATCGGCCGTCCTCGGGGTCGTTCGGTGCGTGGGCGGATGCGCGCCCGGGGCGCCGTCGGCCGGGGCCCTACATGCGGGCGCGGGCGGTGACGCGGCGCACGAGCGGCTCGAAGTGCTCGAGCGGCAGCGTGTCGTACTCGGGGTCGAAGGCGATCTGGTCCCACTGGTCGGCGAACTGCTCGGCCAGCGCCCACTCCTCGTCGGTGAGCTCGGCCCGGTGGGTCTCGCGGGCGTCGGGGTCGGCACCGAAGTGGGCGTAGTAGTGGCGGCCCTGGAAGTCCTGGTGGACCCGGATCATCTCGTACACCTCGGGGCGCACGTAGGGCCGGATCATCTCGGCCGCGATGGCCGGGTGGTTGGGCACGCTGATGGCCTTGCCCACGTCGTGCATCAGCGCCGCGAACACGACCTCGTCGTCGGCCCCGGCCCGCTCGGCCAGGGTGGCCGTCTGCAGGCAGTGGGTGAGCTGGTCGGTGGCGAAGCCGTCGGTGATCTCGCCCAGCGAGCGCAGCAGCTCGAGCATCCGGTCGGCGACCCGGCCCTGGTTGGCCGAGGTCTGGGCGCCGATCTCCATCCACTCCTCGGCGGTCGACTGGTCCATGCGCGTGAAGGTGGCAGCCATGGCCACCAGTGTGCCCGCGTGCCACCCGTCACGCAGCCCCCAACCCCACGAGCTGGCTCACGCGGTGCGGCGGGCCGTACGAGGTGAGCCACCTTTCCGGGCGGGGCGGTCCCGGTCTGGGGTCAGGTGGCGCCGGAGAGCTGGAGCCCGACGAACACCGCACCGAGCCCGGCCAGCAGCGACACCGCCCCGCCGACGGCGAGCACCGCCTTCGACCGGGCCCCGGCGTGGAACGCCGCACCGATGCCGGTGGCGGCCACGAGCATGAGCTTCAGGCCGAGGCTGGCCTGCCACGCGGTGGTCTTGTCGCCGACCTGCACGGCCAGCAGGTTCCAGATGCCGGTGACGACCAGCAGCCCGAACGCCGCCCAGGCGACGACGTTGAACCGGCGGGCCACCCGGCGCGGGCCCTCGGGGTCGAGCGCCCGGATGGTGGGCACCAGCTTGAGCAGGGTGATCTGGCCGCCGACCCACACCGCCGCCCCCACGACGTGGAGGAACAGGCGGATGGTGGTCCAGGAGACGCCGAGCACGGCGCCGACCGTAGCGGTCAGGCCAGGGAGGCGAGGACGTCGCTGGCGTGCAGCGCCCGGTCGTCGGCCGGCGGCCGGGCGTCGACGGGGCCGCCCAGCAGGAAGGTGGCGGCGGCGTCGACCGCGTTGATCAGCTCGCGCAGGTTGCGCGGCGGCGGGAAGTACTCGTCCTCCTCGGTGACGCGCACCTCGCGCACCCCGTTGCGGGGGGCGATGCGGGCGATCACGGCCTCGACGAGCTCCTCGGGGGCCGACGCCCCGGCGGTGACGCCGACCGTGCCGCTGAGGTCGTCGGGCAGCTCCTCGGCGCCGTTCACCCGGTACACGCGGGGGCAGCCGGCCTGGCGGGCCAGGCTCTCGAGCGCCCGGGTGTTCGAGGAGTTGGCCGAGCCGATCACCACCATGGCGTCGCAGGTGGGGGCGATCTCCATGAGCGCCGACTGGCGGTTGGTGGTGGCGAAGCACAGGTCGGAGCGGCCGGGCACCCACATGTCGGGGAAGCGCTCGCGGGTGGCGTCGAGCACGTCGGCCCAGTCGCGGTGGCTGAGCGTGGTCTGGGCCAGCAGGGCGACGGGCTCGTCGAACTGGGGGAGGGCCTCGACCTCGGCCACCGACTCGACCCGGTTGATGGCGTCGGGGGCCACCGCCATGGTGCCGACGGCCTCCTCGTGGCCGTCGTGGCCCACGTAGACGATGCGGTAGCCCTTGCCGGCGCGCACCTTGACCTCGTGGTGGACCTTGGTGACGAGCGGGCACACCGCGTCGACCACGTAGCCGCCGTTGGCCTGGGCGGCAGCCACGACCTCGGGCGCCGACCCGTGGGCCGAGAGCATCACCGGCCGCCCGGCGGGCACCTCGGCGATGTCGTCGACGAACACCACGCCCATGTCCTGGAAGCGCTGCACCACCCGCTGGTTGTGCACGATCTCGTGGTAGCAGTACACCGGCGGCTCGAAGGCCCGCACCATCCACGCCAGGGCCTTGATGGCCATCTCGACGCCGGCGCAGAAGCCCCGGGGAGCCGCGAGCAGCACCTCGTCGACGGCGCTGGGCGTGGGGGTCGGCTCGCTCTCGGTCATCGGGTCCGAGGCTATCGGCGGTAGCCTGGCGGGCCATGTCTGCACCCCGCGTCGTCAGCGTCGCACCCGCGTCGCCGGCCCAGCGGGCCGGCCTGCTGCCGGGTGACGAGATCCTCGCCCTCAACGGCGAGGTGCCCCGCGACGTCATCGCGTACCGCCTCCTGGCCGACGAGCCCGAGGTCGTCCTCGAGGTGTCGCGCGGTGGCCTGGCGCTGGAGCTGAGCGTCGACAAGCAGGCCGGTGAGCCCCTCGGGGCCGAGGTCAGCTCGGCGCTGTTCGACCAGGTCCGCACGTGCGACAACCACTGCGAGTTCTGCTTCATCTACCAGCTGCCACCGGGGCTGCGGAAGAGCCTCTACCTGAAGGACGACGACTACCGCTGTCTCTTATACACATCTGACGCTGCCGACGAAGAGGATAGTGTGGATCTCG
>CAMFLJ010000395.1 GCA_945957335.1 uncultured Actinomycetes bacterium
GCCCGCCGCACCACGTGAGCCACCTTTCCGGCTGATCGCGAAAGCTGGCTCACCACGTACAGCCCGCCGCACCACGTGAGCCACCTTTCCGGCTGATCGCGAAAGCTGGCTCACCACGTACAGCCCGCCGCACCACGTGAGCCACCTTTCCGGCTGATCGCGAAAGCTGGCTCACCACGTACAGCCCGCCGCACCACGTGAGCCACCTTTCCGGCTGATCGCGAAAGCTGGCTCACCACGTACAGCCCGCCGCACCACGTGAGCCACCTTTCCGGCTGATCGCGAAAGCTGGCTCACCAGGTACAGCCCGCCGCACCGTGTGAGCCACCTTTCGGGGGATGGAGGCTCGGCGCGGGTCAGAGGTGGCGGGCGGTGACGGCGGCGACGCCCTCGGCGAAGCGGTCGACGTCGTCGGGGGTGGTGGCGAAGGAGGTCATGGCCCGCACCTCGTGGGTGGCGACGTCCCAGTCCCACACGAACGACCACTCCTGCAGCTCGGCGGCCGCGGCGGCCGACGGCAGCTGCACGAACACCGCGTTCACCTCGGGCGACCGGGGGATCACCACGCCGGGCAGGACCGAGAGCCGCTCGGCCAGGCGGGCGGCCATGGCGTTGGCGTGGCCGGCGGCGAGCAGCCACAGGCCGTCGGTGAGCAGGGCCTCGAACTGGGCGGCGACGAAGCGCATCTTGGAGGGCAGCTGGGCGGCCTGCTTGCGCACGAAGCGCACGTCCTCGCCCAGCCCGGGCCGCAGGAACACGACCGCCTCGCCGTACATGGCACCGGCCTTGGTGGCACCGAAGGTGAGCACGTCGACGCCGGCCAGCGAGGTCGACGACCGCACCTCGCCGCCGAGCGCGGCGGCGGCGTTGGCCAGCCGGGCCCCGTCGAGGTGGAGGTACAGCCCGCGGGAGTGGGCCTCGTCGGCGAGGGCGGCGATCTCGTCGGGGCGGTAGAGGGTGCCCTGCTCGGTCGACTGCGTGATGCTCACGACGCGCGGCTGGACGTGGTGCTCGTCGCCCACCACGTGCAGGAGCGGCGCGATCTGCTCGGGCCGCAGCTTGCCGTCGGGGGTCGGGAGGGCGAGCAGCTTGGCGCCGGTGAAGCGCTCGGGGGCGCCGCACTCGTCGACGTGGATGTGGGCCGTGTCGGGGCAGACCACGGCCTCCCACGGCTTGAGCAGGCTCTGGAGGCCGACCACGTTGGCGCCGGTGCCGCCCCAGCAGAAGGCGACCTTGGCGTCGGGGGCGCCGAGCACCTCGGCGACCAGGGCCTCGGCCCGTGCCGTCCAGGGGTCGGCGCCGTAGGCGAGGGCCGGCCCGTCGTTGGCGGCCACCACGGCGGCCATCACCTCGGGCAGCACGCCGGCCGCGTTGTCGCTGGCGAACGACGACGCCGGGGGCGGCGGGAGGCGGGTCAACGCGCTCAGTCCCGCAGGTAGCCCGCGGTGCGGGCCTCCGACTCGAGCTCCTCGCGGAAGCGGGGGTGGGCGATGTCGATGAGGCGCCGGGCCCGCACCGAGATGGGCTGGCCCCGCAGCTCGGCCACGCCGAACTCGGTGACGACGTGGTCGACCGTGTTCTTCAGGGTGGTGATGATGGCGCCGCTGCCGAGGCGGACCTTGATCCGGCTCACGGTCTCGTCGCCGTTGGTGCTGTGGAGGGCCAGGAAGCCCTTGCCGTGCGGCGAGAACATGGCGCCCTTGGCGAAGTCGGCCTGGCCACCCGAGCCCGAGTAGAGGCGGCCGCCGATCATCTCGGAGTTGGCCTGGCCCAGCACGTCGACCTCGGCGGTGGCGTTGATCGAGGCGAAGCAGCGCTCCCGCCCGATGATGCGGGGGTCGTTCACCCAGTCGACGGGCAGGAACTCGACCGCCGCGTTGTCGTCGACGAAGTCGTAGAACGCCTTGGTGCCCATGGCGAAGGTGGTGACCATCTTCCCGGGGCGGGTGACCTTCTCGGCACCGGTGATGACGCCGGCGGCGAACAGCTCGGCCACCCCGTCGGAGAGCAGCTCGGTGTGCACGCCGAGGTTGCGGTGGTTGCGGAGGGCGCCGATGGCGGCGGCCGGGATCGAGCCGATGCCGACCTGGATGGTGGCGCCGTCGGGGATCCGCTCGGCGATGAGCTCGCCGATCACGCGGTCCTTCTCGCCGACCCTGGCGACCGGCATCTCCATCAGCGGGTAGTCGGCCTCGACCCAGCCGACGACCTGCGACACGTGCACCTGGTTCTCGCCGCGGGTGCGGGGCATGTTGGGGTTGGCCTCGAGGAAGAACGGGGCCTTGCCGATGAGCCGGGCGACGTAGTCGGCGTTGGTGCCGAGCGAGAACCAGCCGTGGCGGTCGGGCGGCGTCGAGGCCGCCACCACCAACGGGTGCGGGGCGACGTGCTCGAGGATGTGGGGCATCTCCGAGAAGTGGGCGGGGGCGAAGTCGATGCCGCCGTCGGCGAAGCACGGCCGGGTGACGTTCGAGAGGAAGTAGGAGATGTGGCGCAGGCCCGGGTGGGTGCCGTGGAGGTAGGGGCGGTCGCGCAACGAGTGCATCTGGTGCACCCGCACGCCGTGCAGCTCGGGCCCGGCGGCGTCGAGGGCGGCCATCACCGTGTCGGGCTCGCCGTTGGCGAGGGGGACCACGACGTCGAGGTGGGCGCGGGCGTGCTCGACCACCGCGGAGGGGTCGTCGCACCGGGTTCGTCGCAGGGCCTCGCTCACGGGTGCCTCCAGGGGTGTTCCGCCGCTCCGACGCTAGTGCGGCCACCGGGCGCCGATGCCGGGTCGGGCCCGGGCGCGCACCGGCCCCGGGCCCGCCGTGGGGCGGGGTCCCGGGGCCGGTGGGTGCTGCCGGAGCAGCGTCGGGTCAGTAGGCCTTGGCCTCTTCGGGCACCTCTTCGAGGCCGGAGTCCTCGGGGCTGAGGAAGCGCCAGAGCAGGCCGGCGATCACCGCACCGACGATGGGCGCCACCCAGAACAGCCACAGCTGCGGGATGTAGTCGCCGCCGGCGAACAGCGCCGGGCCGGTCGAGCGGGCCGGGTTCACCGAGGTGTTGGTGACCGGGATGCTGATGAGGTGGATCAGCACGAGGGCGAAGCCGATCGCCATCGGGCCGCTGACGGCGTGGGCCTTGCGGGCGGTGGCGCCGAGGATGACGAACAGGAAGCCGAACGTCATGAGCAGCTCGATCA
>CAMFLJ010000396.1 GCA_945957335.1 uncultured Actinomycetes bacterium
ACCACCCACAGGTGGTTGCGGGTGGAGTCGGTGTGGTCGACGGTGACGGCCTGACCCCAGAACAGGAGGAACCCGTCGCGGTGCAGCTCGGGAAGGATCCCGTAGAGGTCGTCGAGCGAGACGATGCCGTCGATCAGGTCGAGGTGCGGCCGGATCGGGGCGAGGCCGGCGGCCTCGATGGCCTCGGTGTCCATGGCCGCCGCGTAGTAGTCGCCGAGCATGCGGTGCACCTCGTCGACCGGGTCGGTGGCGGCCTGCTCGACGACCCGGTGCACGATGGCCTCGTTGCGCACCGAGATCTCCTCGAACGAGCCCCACGCGCCGTACCCCGGCGGGATGGGGTTGGCCTCGAGCCAGCCGCCGTTGGCGAACCGGTAGAAGTCGGTGCCGGGGTCGACCGACGGGTCGCGGTCGGCGGGATCGAGGGCCATCGCGGCTGCTCCTTGGGGGCGTCGAGGGGGTCGTCGGGCGACCGGGCGCCCAGTCTGGCCGAGCCCCGGTGCGGACGTGCGGCCGCGCCCGCGGTGCGTTGAGCCGGCTCACCGATGTCAGACTCTCGCCTCGTGCACGCCGCCCTCCCCCGCCGGGGCACCCGATGACGAAGCCCCACCGCGAGGGCTCGGGCGCCCGCCGTGCCGTCGTCTGGTTCGTGGTGGTCGACCTCTGCGCCATGGTGCTGATCGGCGTCGCCGGGCTGGCGCTGGCCCGCCGGGTGGCGGTCAACCAGGCGAAGGACGGCGCCATCACCGTGGTGCGCACCGACGCCCGCCACGTGGGCCCCCTGCTGGTCCCGGGCGCGGTCAGCGGTGACCCGGCCGCCACCGCCGCGCTCGACGCCGTGGTGCGCACCCGGGTGCTGGACGACGACGTGGTGCGGGTGAAGGTCTGGGACGCGCAGGGCCGGATCGTGTGGTCGGACGACCCCGCCCTCATCGGCGAGGTGTACCCGCTCGACGACGAGGAGCAGGTGGCGCTCGAGACCCGTTCCACGAAGGCCGACGTCTCCGACCTGACCAAGCCGGAGAACCGTGACGAGGTCGTCTACGGCAAGCTCCTCGAGGTCTACAGCGGGGTGCGCACCACCGACGGCCAGCCCCTGCTCTTCGAGGCCTACCTGCGCTTCGACGGCGTCGACTCCGAGGTCAACCAGATCGTCCGCGACTACGCCCCCGCCCTGATCTGGGGCGTGGGGGCGTTCTTCCTCCTGCAGATCCCGCTGGCGGTCGGCCTGGCCCGACGGGTGCGGCGGGCCGAGGAGGAGCGCAGCGAGATGCTGGAGAAGGTCCTCGCCACCGGCGAGCAGGAGCGGGCCCGCATCGCCGCCGACCTCCACGACTCGGTGGTGCAGCAGTTGGCGGGCACGTCGCTGTCGCTCGCCGCGGTGGCCGCCCAGCTCGAGCAGAAGGGCGACACCGAGACCGCCCAGGTGGTGTCGGAGCGCGCCGCCGCCCTGCGCCAGGACGTCCGCGACCTGCGCACCCTGATCGTGTCGATGGTGCCGCCGAGGCTGCACGACGAGGGCCTGTCCGCCGCCCTCGGCGACCTCCTCTCGCCCCTTCCCGCCCAGGGCGTGCAGGCCACGGTGTCGGTCGCGCCCGACCTCGACCTCGGGCCCACCGCCGAGGCGCTGCTCTTCCGGGCCGCCCAGGAGGCGGTGCGCAACATCACCGCCCACGCCGGGGCCACCCGGGTGACCGTGGCCGTGGGCCCCGCCGGTGAGGGACGGGCCCGGCTCCGCGTCGTCGACGACGGTGTCGGGATGGACGACGCCACCCGCTCGGCCGCCCGCGCCGGCGGCCACTTCGGCCTGTCGCTGCTCACCGAGCTGGTCGAGCAGGCGGGCGGCGCGTGCACGATCGAGTCGGCCCCCGGCGAGGGCACGGCGCTGACCGTGGAGGTGCCCGACCGGTGATCCGGGTCCTCATCGTCGACGACCACCCCATGATGCGCTCGGGCATGGCCCAGCTCATCGCCACCACCGCCGACATCGAGGTGGTGGGCCAGGCCGCCGACGGCGAGGAGGCGGCCGCCCTCGACCTCGAGCTCGAGCCCGACGTGGTGCTCATGGACGTCTCCATGCCCGGCGTCGACGGCGTGGAGGCCACCCGGCGCATCACCGCCGCCCGGCCCGCCGCCACGGTGGTGATGCTCACCTCCTTCGCCGAGCAGGAGCGGGTGCTCGCCGCCCTCGACGCCGGCGCGGTGGGCTACCTGCTCAAGGACGCCGAGCCCGACGAGATCCTGAGGGCCGTCCGGGCCGGGGCCGTGGGCGAGGCGCCGTTCTCGCCGAGGGCGGCGACCGCGCTGGTGGCCGACCGGCGGCGCGAGCCGGCACGGCCGAGCGACATCGACCGCCTCACGGCCCGGGAGCGCGAGGTGCTGCTGCTGGTCGGCGACGGCCTCACCAACAAGGCGATCGCCCGGGAGCTGGGCATCAGCGAGAAGACCGTGAAGGCCCACCTGACCAACGCGTACTCGGCCCTCGGCGTCGCCGATCGCACCCAGGCGGCGCTGTGGGTCGAGCGGTGGCGGGCCGCGGGCGGCTCACAACCCTCCTGACCAGGGGTTTCCCACCGGAACCAGGGGTCCTAGGACCAATGTCCGATGGGCAGGCGGGCGGTTCGGGCCGATGCTCTCCCCAGCCGCAGGGCACCGTGCCCCGCGGGTCCACCGAGGAGCCTCGTTGAGCAACGCAACCCAGTCCCGCACCAACCTGTCCGGTCGTCGCATCGTCGGCATCGCCGTCGGCTCGGCCGCCCTCGTGGGTGCCATCGGCATGGGCATCGTCGGCAGCGCCGGCGCCAAGGAGATCGGCAGTGGCGGCACCGTGGGCGGGGTCACCGCCCCAGCGTGCAGCCCCGTCACCAGCCTCAAGTACAAGGGTGACGCCACCACCGCCGACACCGGGCTGGCCACGATCTCGGTCGACTACGTCGTGAAGTCGTGCGACGGCAACGCCGTGACCGCCGACGTCGTGGTGTACGAGTCGGCCACGCCGTCGAACGTGCTGTTCGACGTGACCAACACCCCGCTCAGCTACCGCTTCACCACCGTCGTGAGGCCGCGGGTCTCCTACCAGGTCAAGGTCACGGTGCACGACGCCGTGACCGGAGCGACGGTCGGATCGCAGACGATCTTCGCCGCCGCTGTCCCGAAGCTGTCTCTTATACA
>CAMFLJ010000397.1 GCA_945957335.1 uncultured Actinomycetes bacterium
CGTCGTACGAGGCGCTGGCCCAGGGCCTGTCGACCGAGCAGCTGCTCGCCCGGCACCTCTCCACCGTGCACGCGCCGGAGGTGGCCCCCTCGCAGGACCCGACCGCCGCGCCGGGCTGGTGAGCGGCCGCACGCCGGAGGCCCCGGCGATCAGCGGCACGCCCGCGGCCGAGGTGCTGCGGCGCCTCGAGCTGTCGGTCACCCGCCGCCTCGACGGTCTGCTCCAGGGCGACCACCGGGGCCTCACCCCGGGCCACGGCTCCGAGCCGGGTGACATCCGTGCCTACCAACCGGGTGACGACGTCCGCCGCATCGACTGGAACGTCACCGCCCGCCTCCGCGAGACCCACGTCCGCGACACCGTCGCCGACCGCGAGCTCGAGACCTGGATCCTCGTCGACGCCTCGGCGAGCCTCGCCTTCGGCACCGCCACCTGCGAGAAGCGCGACCTCGCCCTCGCCGCCGTGGCCGCCACCGGGTACCTCACCGCCCGCACCGGCAACCGCGTCGGCGCCATGACCATCGGGCCGGCCGGTGCGTCCACCCCCATCCCGGCCCGGTCGGGGCGCGTGCACCTCCAGGCGCTCCTGCGCCAGGTGCTCACCGCACTCTCCGAGCCCGCCTCCGGCCGCACCGACCTCACCACCGGCCTGCGCCGCCTCGCCGGCACCGCCACCCGGCGAGGACTCGTGGTGGTGATCTCGGACTTCCTCGACCCGGGCCCCTGGGCCCCGGCCCTGCGCACCCTCGCGCTGCGCCACGACGTGCTCTGCGTCGAGGTCGTCGACCCCGTCGAGCTGGCCCTCCCCGACGTCGGCATGCTCGTGCTGCACGACGCCGAGACAGGCGCCGAGCTCGAGGTCGCCACCGGTGACCGCAGGTTCCGCGACCGCTACGCCGCCGCCGCGGCCGAGCAGCGGGCCGGCATCGCCGGGCGGATCCGGGGCAGCGGCGCCGACCACCTCCAGCTGCGCACCGACCGCGACTGGCTGCTCGACCTCGCCCGCTTCGTGTCACGACGTCGCGACCGGGTCGACGCCCTCTCCCGATCAGCTGCCCACGGCAGCGGCGCCGTCGGTGCCGTGGCCGGCTCGCCCTACGCGGCGGGAGGCGTCCGATGATGGGCATCTCGTTCCTCTCGCCGTGGCGGCTGCTGCTGCTGATCGCCGTCGTGGCCCTGGCCGTCGTCTACGTCGTGTTCCAGCGCCGGCGCTCGGCCTACGCGGTGCGCTTCACGAACCTCGAGCTGCTCGAGTCGGTGGCCCCCAAGCGGCCCGGCTGGCGCCGCCACCTCACCGCCGCGGTGCAGCTGCTCGCGCTGGCCACCCTCGTCGTGGCCTTCGCCCAGCCCACCCACGAGGTCAAGGTGCCGCGGGAGCGCGCCACCGTCGTGCTCGCCATCGACACCTCCCTCTCGATGGTGGCCACCGACGTGCAGCCCGACCGCATCTCCGCCGCCAAGGCGGCCGCGACCTCGTTCCTCGGCGACGTGCCCAAGGACGTCAACGTCGGCCTCGTCAGCTTCTCTGGCACCTCGAACCTGGAGGTGGCCCCCACCACCGACCGCCAGGCCGTGGCCGACGCCATCGCCAACCTGAAGCTCGGCGAGGGCACCGCCATCGGTGACGCCATCGACACGAGCCTCGACGCGCTCGGCACCGTGCCGCCCGCACCCGACGGCTCGAACGTGCCCGCCGCCATCGTGGTCATGTCCGACGGCGGCACCACCATGGGCGTCGCCAACGACACCGCGGCCCAGCGGGCCAAGCAGGCGGGCGTGCCCGTCTCCACCATCGCCTTCGGCACCTCCCACGGCACCGTCACCATCCCCGAGACCGGTGAGACCGTCGACGTCCCGGTCGACGCGAAGGCGCTGGCGACCATCGCCAGCACCACCGGCGGGCAGTCCTACGAGGCCGCCACCCAGGGCCAGCTCACCGACGTCTACGCCTCGATCGGTTCGTCGATCGGGTACGACACGGTCGACCGTGACATCACCGAGTGGTTCGTCGCCGGTGCGCTGCTCGGCTTCGTCGTGGCCGCCGGGTTCGCCCTCGCCTGGTCGAACCGGATCCCGTAGCCGTCTCACAGATCGTCCGGTCGGCCGCCTCTCCCGTCGGCGGCCGACCGGGCAACCAGCCGACTCGGCCCGCTCGTCAACGTCGACGGGTGGGCCGAGCCGCGTCAGGCCTCGGCCGGCGGGCGCCAGGACGGATCGCGGCCGGCCAGCCCCAGGAGCCGGTCGAGCGACGGGGCCTCCACGCCGACGGTGACCTCGGGCCCGAAGAGGGCGCCGTCCCGGGGCACGTCGAAGCCCCGGATGAACGAGGCCGCGGCCTCGGCCTCCTCCTCGCTGACGGTGAAGGGCTGGCCCGTCGCGACGGCGAGGTCCCATCCGTGCACGACGAGCTCGTCGAGAGCGACGAGCCCGGCCATCTCGGCCGGCAGCTCGATCGTGCCTGCGTGGGTCATCCCCTCCCACGCCGAGGGGTCGCTCCACGCCTCGGCCAGGTCGGCCAGCTCGGCAGCGACCCGCTCGCGCCACCCCGGGCCGAGGTTGGCGGCGTCAGGGGCGGGCACCGCGCCCTCACGAGGGGTGTCCTTGCGGGCCGAGCCGACGAACGAGCCGGCGAACACCGACAGGTGGTCGACCAGGTCGCCGACAGTCGTCCCCGGGCACGGGGTCGGTGCCGTGAGCTGCTCGTCGGCGATGGCGCGCAGCACGGCGGTGAGTCGGACGGTGGCGGGCTCGAGGTCGATCATGCCGGTGCAGACCGGCCCGGAGCCGTGGACTCATCGGTGACGTCCCGCCCCGGGACGGGCGCGTGGGTGAGACTCGTGCGATGGCTCAGGCGATTGGTGCGGTGCTGGCGTTCGCGGTGGGGGTGGGCATCAGCCCCATCCCGATCATCGCCGTGATCCTCATGCTCTTCTCGAAGCGCGCCCGCGTGAACGGCCCGGTGTTCGCCGTGGGCTGGGTGCTCGGGCTCACCGTGGTCATCTCGGCCACCTACCTGCTGGCCGGCAGCCTCGACGTGGGCACCTCGTCGGCGAACGACGGCGTGTCGTGGTTCAAGGTCGCCATGGGCGTCCTGTTGCTGGTGCTGGCGGGGCGCAAGTGGCGCAGCCGCCC
>CAMFLJ010000398.1 GCA_945957335.1 uncultured Actinomycetes bacterium
GCTCGGCGGCGTCGGGGCGTTCGGTGTGGCCAGCCTCCTGTGCGCCCTCGCCCCGTCCACGGGCTGGCTGGTGGCGGCGCGGGCGCTGCAGGGCCTGGCCTCCTCCGCCTGCTTCACCACGTCGCTCGCCGTCGTCGACGCCACCTTCGACGAGCGGCGCCGGCCCGGCGCCATCGGCCTGTGGGGCGCGGTCAGCGGGGCGGGCAGCGCCTTCGGACCGCTCGTCGCCGGGGCGCTGGCCGGCACCATCGGCTGGCGCTGGTTCTTCGTGGTGAACGCCCCGCTGTGCCTCGCCGCGGTGCCGGTGATCGCCTGGCTCGTGCCCCGCTCGCCGGCGCCCGCTCCGCCTGCCGAGCGCCGCACCGGAGGTCCGGTGGGGCTCGTCGCGGTGGCGGTCGGGTTCGTCGCCCTCAGCCTCGCCGTCGGGTCGTCGGCCACCGCCGCGGCCCGCCTCGCCCCGGTCGTGGTGGCACTCGCCTGCGCGGCGGTGCTGGTCCGCGAGCACCGCCGCCACCGACCGGTCGTCGACCCCGATGCCGTGGGCGGCCGGTGGAGCCGGGCCGCGCTGGTCGTCGGCTTCTGCTCGACCTGGTCGTTCGCCGCCACGCTGGTCGTGGGCAGCGCGGTGCTCCAGCAGGGACGGGGCATGAGCCCGCTCGCCGCCGGCGCCACGTTCCTCGCCTTCAGCGGCGCCTTCGCGGTGGCCGGCGCCGTGGTCGGCCGGCTCGTGCGCACCGCCGGCATCGGCACCGCCCTGGTGGCGGCCATGCTCGTCGCCGCCGCCGGCACCGCCGCCTTCGCCGTCATCCGGCCCGACACCGCGCTCGTCGTGGTCGTCGTGTGCCTCGCCCTCGCCGGGCTCGGCCAGGGCCTGGCGTTCGACGCGTCGACCACCGCCTCGCTGGCCGGCGTGCCGGGGCGGGCCACCGGGCAGGCCACCGGCGCCGAGCAGACGTTGCGCCTGCTCGGCTCGGTGCTCGGCGTGGGCGCGTCGAGCGCCATCATCGTGGCCGTGCAGGGTGGCGCGGCCTCCGGCGACGGCGCCCGGGCCGCGCTGCTCGTGGCCGCCGGCGTCACCCTCGTCGGTGGCGTCGCCGCCCGCCTGCTGCGGCCTCCGGCCCGCGCGGCGGCTGGTTAGCCTCACGCCGTGCTGCTGCCCGCTCCCGACGACGCCCGCCTCGCCCTCGCCGCCACCCTCGGCGCCTTCGAGCCGTCGGGCGGCATCGACGAGATCCAGGCGTCGGTGCTCGACGACATCGCCGGCGCGGTCTACGGCCTCGACCTGCAGGCCGAGCCGATCGCACCGCTGCCGGCCGACGAGGTGATGGCCCTCCACCCGTCGCACGCGCTGCGCCAGCAGGCCGCTCACCTCATGATCCTCCTCGAGCTCGTCGAGGACCCGGTGGCCCGCGCCGAGGCCGAGTCGGTCGAGCGCTACGCCCACCACCTCGGGGTGCACTCGTCGCTGCTCGACGACGCCCGCCGCCTGGCCGAGCACCACATCGCGGCCATGTACGCCGACCTGCAGCGGTCGAGCTGGTACACCGAGCAGACCGTCGAGCTGTCCGCCCGGGGCCGCCTGGTCGAGCTCGTGCGCTCGAAGCTCGCCTACAGCGGCGTGGCCCCCGACCCCGAGATCGCCCGGAGGTGGGAGGGCCTGCGGGACATGCCCGCGGGCAGCTGGGGCCGGGGCGTCGCCGACTTCTACG
The DNA here is from genome assembly GCA_945957335.1 of uncultured Actinomycetes bacterium. Lineage (GTDB taxonomy): Bacteria > Actinomycetota > Acidimicrobiia > Acidimicrobiales > Acidimicrobilacustridaceae > CAMFLJ01. Next base: position 1,710 of record CAMFLJ010000398.1, read on the forward strand.
AGCGCCACGGCTTCCCGTTCCCCGGCGAGGAGCACGGCATCTACGAGATCGGCGCCCGCCACGACTTCGTGCACGTGCTCGCCGGCTACGAGGCCACCCCCGAGGGCGAGCTCGACGTGTTCGCGTTCATCGCCGCGTGCATGCCCGACGAGAAGGGCCTGGTCCTGCTCGCCGTCACGCTCGGCCTCTTCCAGAACGGGGCGATCCACCACGTCGCGGGCAAGAAGGTGCGCATCGCCCGCGAGGGCACGCTCTCCGACGACGGTGCCGCGGCGCGGTGGGCCGACGCGCTCGACCGCGGCAACCGCTGCCCGGTCGACGTCATGGGCGGCATCGACCACTTCGCCCTCGCCCCCATGCCGCTCGAGGACGCCCGCATCCGCCTCGGCGTCGCCCCCAAGGGCGTGCCCGACCCGGCCTAGGCGGGGCCCCCGGGCAGTCGGGCGAGCAGCGCGCCGAGCACCTCGTCGGCACCGGTGCCGGTGAGCGGCCGCACCGCGACCGCCTCCGCCGCGGCACGCGGATCGGCGCCCGGCAGGGCCCGCTCGATGCCCGGCGCCAGCAGGGCCGCGTGGCGCTCCGGCCGCCACGCCAGGGGCACCGAGCACTGGAAGCGGGCGCCGGCGCGGGTGCGGCGCTGGGAGATGCCCACGACCTTCTCGCCGGCGACGGCGACCTCGCCGGGACCGGTGCCGTCGAAGCACACGACCGAGCCGAGCCGCCCGCAGACGAGCCCACCGCGGTGGACCTCGCCGCCGGGCACGCCGAGATCAGCGAGCGCTCCGGCCCAGGCCTCGCCCAGCCACTCGGCGGCCCGGGCCACGTCATCGTCCCAGAGCGGGTCGCCGCGGGGCACGACCACGTCGAGCCACGCCACGTCGCCCGGCTCGAGCAGCACGGCCCCTCCCCCGCTGCGGCGCCGCACCACGTCGACGCCGAGCCGCTCGGCGGCCGCCCCGTCGACGTCGGCCTCGGCCTGGGTCGAGCCGAGCACGATCGCCGGCCCCTCGAGGGTGAACGCCCACACCGTGCGGGTGGCACCCTCGAGGACGTCGCGGGCGTGGTGCGCGGCGGCGGTGCCGACGGGCCGCTCGACGGCCCAGCCCGACCCGGCGCTCACGAGGCGGCGGCCGCGGTGCGCGCCAGCCAGGGCTCCCACTCGGCGCGGGTGAACGTGCCGGCGCGGAGCATCACCGCGCCGACGCCCATGGGCTCGAAGGGTTGGACGAGCAGCGGCATGCCGGCCTCGTCCGGGGTGCGGTTGCCCTTGCGGCCGTTGCACGTGCGGCAGGCGGCGACGAGGTTGCCCCAGCTGTGGGCACCACCCGGGCGCGAGCGGGGCACCACGTGGTCGACGGTGTCGGCCCGGCCCCGGCAGTAGCCACAGGTGTGGCCCTGTCTCTTATACACATCTGA
>CAMFLJ010000399.1 GCA_945957335.1 uncultured Actinomycetes bacterium
GCCGAGGACGTAGTCGACGAGCTCGTGGGTGGATGCCTCGATGGCGGGGGCGAGGGACGGCTCCCGGGCGAAGATCTGGAGGATCTCGGCCGAGAGCCGGCCGATCCTCGGTGCGTCCGCGTCGGGCGCGCCGATCATCCGGCAGAACACCGCCGGCGGGATGTCGACGGCGAGCGACCCCATGGCGTCGATGGTCCCGGCCTCCAGTCCGAGCTCGGCCCGCTCCTCGGCCACGGCGGCGGCGCACTCCCGCAGGTCGGCGATCGCACGCGGCGTGAACGACGGCGAGACGAGGCGCCGCATGCGGTCGTGGTCGGCGGCCGGGGCGCCGAGCATGCTGGTCAGCCACTGGCGCCGGACGACCGGGTCGGTGATGCCGGCCCCGTCGAGCATCTGGGGCACACCCCGGTGGAGGCGGTCGTCGCGCAGGAGGGCCAGGGCGTCGTCGTACCCCATCACGTGCACACCGAGGTCGCTCCTCCACACCGGCGCCTCGACCCGGCGGACATCGAGCGCGGCGAAGGGGTCAGGCGCCGCGAGATCGGCGGCGAGGTCGAGCCAGGGCAGGTCGGCGAGCGGCACAGCGTCGAGGTCGAGCACCTCCGCAGCGTAGGAACCGCCCGTTTCGGGCGGGTTTCCGCCCCGGCGGCGGGCGTGGGCTCAGGCCGGGTGGGGTGACGGGCGGAACGGGTCGACCGGCAGGGTGAGCGGCAGGTCGAGCGCCGACACCACCCCCGGGGCGGCGTCGCACACCGCGGGCACGGCGTTCACGATGCGCATGGTGGTGGCGATCATGCCGTCGACGTAGGGCAGGCCCTCCTGGCCGAGGACCAGCTCGCAGTCGAACGACGGGGAGCCGTCGACCATCAACCGGTAGGTGCCGTCGCGCTCGGCGGTCGGCCACTCGGGCGCGAGGTCGGGCGCCATCCGGTTGACGTGCTCGATGACGATGGCGTCCTCGCCGTCGACGACGCCGATGGTCTCGAACCGGACGGCGCCGACGGTGCCCTCGCCGATCACGCCGCACGCCACCTCGAGGCGGCGGGGGGTGAGGACGCGGTCGTAGGTCTCGCGGATGCCGTCGAGGGTGACGCCGAGGGCGTCGGCGACCATGCGCACCGGCGGGCCCCAGGTGCCCTGCTGGACGCCCTGCATCGCCATGATCGGCGTGTGGTCGAGGCCCATGCCGAAGCCGAAGACCTCCCGCATCATGAACTCGACCGGGTAGGTGTCGTACAGGAAGATCTCCTGGGTGCGGACCTGGCGCACGGTGTCCGACAGCGTCAGCAGGGTGAGCGGCAGGTGGTCGGCGGCGAAGCCGGGCTCGATGCCCGAGGCGTAGATCGAGGCGCCGCCGCGCTCGGCGGCCGCCGCCAGCCGGGCCACGGTGCCGGCGTCGTAGGCCGGCGGGTACAGCAGCCCCGGCGAGGTGACGGTGACGACGTTGACCCCGGCGTCGAGCGTGCGCTCGTAGTCGGGGACGGCGGCGGCGTCGAGGTCGGGGCCGCTGGCGGCGTAGACGACGCAGTCGAGGCCCAGGCCGAGGAGGGCGTCGACGTCGTTCGTGGCGGCCAGCCCGATCGGGTCGCCACCCGCGAGCTCGCCCACGTCGCGCCCGACCTTGTCGGCGCTGTGCACCCACACGCCGCAGAGCTCGAGGTCGGGCCGGGCGTGCACCGACCTGATGGCGATCGACCCGACGCCACCCGTGCCCCACACCGCGACCCTGCGACGCGTCCCGCTGGCCATCGCCACCCCCCGTGGTCTGCGGCGGCAGGCCCCTCCGGCCGCCGAGTTCATATCGTATGCAACGCAGCCGTCGGCCCGCCCGGCCCGGGTGTGGCAGCCTCGGCCCCTCACGAACGACTGGGGGGTCCCTCGTGCTCACACCGCTCGACGACACGCTTCGGCACGTCCTGCCGACGACGTTCGACCACGCCTACACCAGCGACCCGCGGTTCTTCGACCGCTACTGGTTCGCCATCTACGACCCGGCCGGCACCGACCTGGCCATCAACACCGGCATGTGCTCGTACCTCAACATGAACGTGATCGACGGCTACGCCGCGGTGATCACGGGGGGCCGCCAGCACAACGTGCGCGTCGCCGGGGCGCTGCGGCCCCAGCTCTTCGACTCGCCGGCCGAGGTCACGTCCGTCGGTCCGCTGCGGGCCGAGGTCATCGAGCCGTTCCGCCGCCTCCGACTCTCGCTCGACGGTGGGCGCGACGACGGCATGGCCTTCGACCTCGAGTGGACCGCCACCCTCGATCCGCACGAGGAGGACCAGCACTTCAGCCGGGTCCGGGGCCGGGTCAACCAGGACTACCGGCGCTACAACCAGTCCGGCCGGGTGAACGGCTGGCTCGAGCTCGACGGGGAGCGCACCCAGCTGCACGACTGGTGGGGCGGGCGCGACCACTCGTGGGGCGTGCGCACCGACGTCGCCGGCGGCGAGCCCGTCACCGGTCCCGAGGAGCCCCGCAACGGCCGCACCGGGTTCCTCTGGACCTGGCTGATCTTCGGCACCGAGGACGCCGGCGGCTACGTGCAGCTCCAGGAGCTGCCCGACGGCTCGTCGATCCACTCCGAGGGGATGATCCGCTGGGCCGACGGCGCCCGCATCGTGTCGAAGGAGGTCAGCCTCGACTTCGACGTGCTGCCCGGCACCCGCCGCTTCGCCGACGCCACCTGGACGCTGCACCGCGCCTCGGGCCCCGGGGCGGGCGACTGGAAGCTGCGGGTGCGCCCGATCAGCCGGTCGTTGTCGATGCTCGGCCTCGGCTACTCGATGGGCTACGCCGACGGCCGCGGCTTCGGCGTCTGGAGGGGTGAGGAGCACGTCGAGCACGACGTCTACGACGTCTCCCACGACGAGGACGTGGTGCTGCCCGACGGCACCGTCGACCGGCCCTACCACCGCGACTGCGCGGTGCTCGTCGAGGTCACCGCGCCCGACGGCACGGTGTCGACCGGCGCCGGGCACGCCGCCATCCTGCCCACCGGCGACCTGCCCCTCCGCGGCCTCACCACCTGAGCGGTGGCCGAGAGCAGCCTCACCGATCCGGTCCGCCTGGCGCCGCTGCTCGAGTGGCTGGCCCGGCGGCTCGGCGCGCCGGAGGTG
>CAMFLJ010000400.1 GCA_945957335.1 uncultured Actinomycetes bacterium
ACCCACATCTGCACGAAGTGGGCCTCGGTGTCGGGGCTGGGGTTCATCTCCGAATGCAGCAGACCGGTGCCGGCGCTCATGCGCTGGGCCAGGCCGCGACGGATGACCCCGTGGTTGCCCATGGTGTCCTCGTGCTCGACCTCGCCGGAGAGCACCCAGGTGACGATCTCCATGTCACGGTGGGGATGGGAGCCGAAGCCGCGGGCGGGTGCGACGTGGTCGTCGTTGCTGACGAGCAGCAGCCCGTGGTTGGTGTTGGAGGGGTCGTGGTAGCCCCCGAAGCTGAAGCTGTGCCACGAGTCGAGCCACCCGATGTCGGTGCGGCCCCGCTCGGCGGCACGGCGGACCTCGACGGGGTTCGGCGTCACGGTCGTCATCTCACTCCCCTGGTTCTCGGTTGCAGCCATCCCAACAACCTTGCGTACGCAAGTATTCCCGGGGATGGGGTCAGGAGGCCCGGGTGAAGCTGACCTGCAGCTCGAGCTCGCCGTCGCCGGCCACGCTCACGATCGAGTTCGACGGAGGGGTCATCCCGTAGTCGGCCATCACGATCCCGACACCGCCAGCGAGGTCGATGGTGGTGCCGTCCCACTGGGCCTGCAACGGGATCTCGACCTGCTTGGTGACGCCGTGCAGGGTGAGGTCGCCCACTGCGGTGACCTGGACCTGCTGGCCGGCGGCCACGTCGGTGGGCAGCGTGATCGGCTGGGTCAGCGTGAAGGTGGCCGTGCGGTAGGTGTCGGTCTCGAGCCCGGCGGTGCGGATGTAGTCGTCACGGCGGGCCTGGTCGCTCCGGAGCCGGGTGAGGTCGGCCTCGATCGTGGCCGCCGTCACCTGGCCGCCGCTGATCGTCATCGTGCCGCTCACGCCGATCGAGCGGCCGACGGCGGTCTTGGTGATCGTCTCCCCGGCGAACTGCTCCTGCACCCGGTAGCCCACGAAGATCCCCTCGCCCGGGGTGAGCTGCCACCGGCCGTCGGGAGAGCCCAGGGCGGCGCCGGGGGCGATGGTGGTGGCCGCGGCCCTCGAGGGCAGGCGGGCCCGCTCGGGGGCGTCTCCCCGCAGGAAGAACCAGTAGAAGCCCAGCCCACCGAGGACGCACACGCCGACCACCGCCACGAGGGTCCATCGGGCCGAGCTCTGCCAACGCTGCTTCGCCATCCGACGGTTGTAGCAGCGCGCCCCCCTCGGCCCCGAACCCGGGCCGGCGGGCCGACCTGGGTCGGAGGCGGCTCAGGTCGTGCTCAGAGCCCGTTGACGGCTCGCCACACCTTCTCGGCGGTGAGCGGCATGTCGAGGTGGTCGACGCCGAAGGGGGTGAGGGCGTCGAGCACGGCGCTCTGCACGGCCGGCGTGGCGCCGATGGCCCCGGACTCGCCGATGCCCTTGGCGCCCAGCGGGTTCACCGGCGACGGGGTCTCGAGCGGCACGAGGTCGAAGCTCGGCAGCTCGGCCGCCGACGGGAAGGCGTAGTCGGCGAGGTTGGCGGTCTGCGGGTTGCCGTCGTCGTCGTAGCGGACCTCCTCCCACAGGGCCTGGGCCACGCCCTGGGCGATGCCGCCGTGGCGCTGGCCCTCGACGATGAGCGGGTTGAGGATGCGGCCGGCGTCGTCGCAGGTGACGATGCGGCGCAGACGGGTCTGCCCGGTCTCGGTGTCGACTTCGACCACCGCCACGTGGGCTCCGAACGGGAACGTGGCGTTGTCGGCGGTGAAGGTGAGGCCGACCTCGATCGGCAGGCCGGTGGGCGCCTCACCGATGGGGCCGGTGATGTCGCCGGCGGCGCCGACCTCGGCCCAGCTCTTGGCCGCCGTGGGCGTGCCGGCCACGTGGAAGGCACCCCGGTCGGTGTCGAGGACGATGTCGGCGGCGTTGGCCTCGAGCAGCTCGGCCGCGACCTGGCGGGCCTTCTCGACCACCTGCTCGGTGGCGGTCCACACGGCCGAGCCGCCGAGCTGGAGCGAGCGCGAGCCGAAGGTGCCGTGGCCCTCGGTGACCTTGTCGGTGTCGCCGGCCACCACGTCGATCTGGTCCATCGGGATGCCCGTGAGCTCGTTGGCGAGCATGGCCCAGGCCGTGCTGTGGCCCTGCCCGTGGGCCGACGCCCCCGTGTAGACGGTGATGCCGCCGTCGCGCCGCAGGGCGACCTTGGCGAACTCGCCCTGGTTGCCGGCGGGCCCGGCGGTGATCTCGACGTAGACGGCCACGCCGATGCCGAGCTGCACCGGGTCGCCGGCCGCACGGCGGGAGGCCTGCTCGGCGCGCAGGTCGTCGTAGCCGGCCTCGGCCAGGGCGAGGTCGAGCGCCTTGGCGTAGTCGCCGACGTCGTAGATCGCACCAGTGGGCGTGGTGAACGGGAACGCCTCGGCCGGGATGAGGTTGCGGCGACGGACCTCGACGGGATCCATGCCGATCTCGGCGGCGAAGAGGTCGAGCGCCCGCTCGACGGCCGCGGTGGCCTCGGGGCGGCCGGCGCCGCGGTAGGCCTCGATCGGCGTGGTGTTGGTCATCACCGCCTTCACGTTGCACTCGACCTTCGGGAAGGCGTACGTGCCCGGCGCCATGGTGCGGGTCATGAACGGCAGGAACGCCCCCATGCCCGGGTAGGCGCCGGCGTCCTGGAGGACGGTGAGGCGGTAGGCCTCGACCCTGCCGTCGCGCCCGCCGCCGATCTCGACCCGCAGCACCTGGCCGCGGCCGTGGGGCATCGAGAGCATGCTCTCGCCCCGCGTCTCGATCCACGTGACCGGGCGGCCGAGGCGCCGCGAGATCCAGGGCAGCAGGGCCTCGTCGGACTGCAGGTTGATCTTGGCGCCGAAGCCACCACCCACCGCCGGGGCGATGACGTGGACCTGGTCGGGCTCGAGGCCGTAGAGGCCGGCGAGCTTGCCCTTCACGCCGTGGGGCGCCTGGGTGGAGACCCACACGACGAGGCGGCCGTCGGACCACGTGGTCGACAGGCCCCGGGGCTCGAGCGGGCACACCGCCAGGCGCTGGTTGGTGATCGTGCGGTCGACGACGACCTCGCAGCCCTCGAAGAGCTCGTCGCCGCTGTGGCCGAAGGGCACCTCGAGCGCCACGTTCGAGCCGTGGTC
>CAMFLJ010000401.1 GCA_945957335.1 uncultured Actinomycetes bacterium
AGGTGGCCAAGGACGCCACCGGCGTGAAGAAGGACGTGCGCGCCGGCCGCGCCATCACCGGCGAGCCCGCCTGACCCTCGGGCTCCCCTCGGCACCCGCGGCCACGCCCGACCCAGCATCTCGCCCCGCCCGGACCGGCACCTGGCGTGCCCTCACCCGGCAAGGGTGATGCAACCCGCAGCCTCCACGGTGGATGATGTGGCGCATCAGCCGATGGCGGCCGGCTGAGGGCGAGGCGGAGGAACCCGCGTACGGGCGGGGTGGCGAGAGAAGGACCATCGTGAAGGTCAGCCGCTCACAGGCGGCGGAGCTCCGTGAGGCGATCCTCACGACGACCGCCGACGAGTTCCGGCGGGTCGGCTACGAGCCGACGGCGCTGATGTCGGTGGCCGACCGCTGCGGCGTGGCCTCGAGCGCGGTCTACAACCGCTTCGGCGGGAAGGCCGAGCTGGCGCGGGCCATCCTCGAGGAGCAGCTCGACCCAGCGGTCGGGCCCGCCCTCGACGAGCGGGCGACCAACCCGTGGCGGGGCCGGCAGCCGACCGGGATCATGGCCCGGGCGTCGACGCCCGACCTCGAGCTGATGGCCGTGCTGCACGAGCTCCAGCTGGCCGCCGCCCACGAGCCCGAGCTGCGCGAGCCGCTCGCCGCGTTCGGCAGCCGTCGTCTCGAGGCCGGGCTCGAGGCCCGCGCCGCGGCCGACCGCCGTGGTCGGGTGCGACCGGGACAGGACCCCGTGGCCCAGGTGATGGTCCACGCCGCCGGCGCGCCGGGCACCTACGTCATGCGGCTCACCGGTCGGCCCCCCTCCACCGGCTGGCGATCGGTGGGGCACCTCCTGCGGGTGGCCACCCGGGAGATGCCCCTGGGCGCGCCCGCGCCCACCGAGCGCTCCCCCTCCGGTGAGCCCGCCGGCCCCTCGGCCCGGGACGCGGCGCGCCGAGCTGCGTCACCTCCGACGGCGCCGGCGCCTCCGCCCCGCGAGCACGACCAGCTCGGGCGGGCCCTGATCGCGGCCGGCGCCAAGGTGATCGCCGACCAGGGCTACGACCGGGCCACCGTCGCCGCCATCGCCCGTCGGGCCGGCGTGACCACCGGCGCCCTCTACAACCGCTTCGAGGGCAAGTACGACCTGCTCTGCGAGGCGGTCGAGTCCCTCGCCGCGCCCTGTGTCGACGCCGAGATCACCGAGCTGCTCGACGCCCTCGACGCCGGCTCCGGCGCGGCGGACGCCCGGGTGGCGGCCACGGTCGTCGCCTCGGTCGACCCCGTCGAGGGCCCGGGCCGGCTCCGCGAGCTCGTGGTGCAGGCCCGCCACACGGCCCGCCGCGAGGCGGGGGTGGCCGAGGTCGTGACCCGCCTCCAGCAGGGCTGGGTGGCCACGCTCGCCGACGGCCTGCGCGAGCGGCAGGGCCGCGGCACCGTGCGCGCCGACGTCGACCCCACGGCGCTGGCGTGGTGGTGGCTCTCCCTGCCGACGGGCCTGGCGATGCTGGAGGGCACCACCACCGGCCCGGTCGAGTGGGAGCCCACGGTGCTCGCCGTGCTCACCGCCCTGCGAGCGCCCCTCGATGCCTGATCCCCGCGCCCGGGCGGCCCGCGACACCGGTTGTTAGCGTGCGGCGATGCAGCCCGACACCGATCTCGCCCGCCTCGACGCCTGCGGCCACGCCGAGCTCGTGCGCACCGGACAGGCCACCCCCCGAGAGCTCGTCGACGCCGCCATCGCCCGCATCGAGGCCGTGAACCCGACGCTCAACGCCGTGATCCACGAGCGCTTCGAGCGGGCCCGGTCCGAGGCCGACGGACCCCTGCCGGAGGGCCCGTTCCGGGGCGTGCCGTTCCTGCTCAAGGACCTCGACGCCCACCAGGCGGGCGAGCCCCACCACGGCGGGCTGAAGGTGCTCGCCCGCGAGGGGTGGACCGCGCCGACCGACGCCCACCTGACCCGCCGGGTGGTCGAGGCCGGGCTGGTGGTGCTGGGCCGCACCAACACGCCCGAGCTCGGCACGACGATCAGCACCGAGCCCGAGTCGCACGGCGCCACCCACAACCCGTGGGACACCGCCCACTCGGCCGGCGGGTCGTCGGGCGGGTCGGGCGCGGCGGTGGCATCGCTGATGGTGCCGGCCGCCCACGCCAGCGACGGCGGCGGCTCCATCCGGATCCCGGCGAGCGAGAACGGCCTGGTCGGGCTCAAGCCCACCCGGGCCCGCGTGTCGCAGGGACCGGGCACGGGCGACTCGTGGGCCGGCGCCACGGTGCACGGCACCGTCACCCGCACGGTTCGCGACACCGCTGCGCTGCTCGACGTGCTCGCCGGCGCCGAGGTGGGCGACCCCTACCCCGCTCCCCCGCTGCCCGGGCCGTTGGCCGACGAGGTCGGGCGCGATCCCGGGCGTCTGCGCATCGGCGTGCTCGACCACCCGTTGCTGCCCGGCTCACCCGCCGACCCCGACGCCCGTGACGCGGTCGACGCCACCGCCACGCTGCTCGAGCAGCTCGGCCACATGGTCGAGCCCGGCCACCCCCATGCCATGGAGGAGGAGCAGTTCCAGGACACCTTCACCGTGGTGGTGGCGGCCTCGGTCGCCCACGACCTCGACGGTTGGGCGGCCGAGCTGGGCCGGGAGCTCACCCCCGACGACGTCGAGGAGCGCAACTGGATGTTCTCCCAGCTCGGCCACGCCGTCACCGCCCCCCAGTACCTCGACGCGGTGGCGTGGCAGCAGTCGTGGACGCGGCGCATGGCGTCGTGGTGGGCCGGCGACCGCGACCGCCACGGCGCCGACCTGCTCGTGTGCCCGGTGCTCAACGGGCCGCCCCCGCCGCTCGGGTGGATCACCGACCCGGTGGAGGGCCTCGACCGGCTCACGGCGATCATGCAGTACACCGCGCAGTTCAACGTCACCGGCCAGCCGGCGATCTCGCTGCCGCTGTGGTGGAACGAGGCCGGCCTGCCGATCGGCGTGCAGCTCGTCGCCGCCTTCGGCCGCGAGGACCTGCTGATCCGCATCGCCTCGCAGCTCGAGGCGGCCCGTCCGTGGGCCGACCGCCTCCCAGCCGTCCACGCCTGACC
>CAMFLJ010000402.1 GCA_945957335.1 uncultured Actinomycetes bacterium
CGCCCCGCTGCCGCGGGCCCCCCCCCCCCCCGGCGGGGTTGCGGGGCCGCCCGCGCTGGGGTCGGGCCGGGGGTGGGTTCGCGGGGCGCCGCGGGGCGACCACGGCGGTGGTCTCGAGCAGCGGGCCGGGGAAGGCCACGCGGCCGGCCTCGGTGAGCAGCGGCAGCAGGTCGAGCTCGTCCATGCCCAGGCCGCCGTGGTCCTCGGGGGTGGTGAGCCCGATGACGCCCATCTCGGCGAGGGCCGACCACAGCTCGGGGCGGCGGCCGGTCTCGTCGGCCCACGCCCAGCGCACGGCCTCGGGCGGGCACTCCTTGGCGAGGAGGTCGGCGACGGTGTCCTTGAAGAGGATCTGGTCCTCGGTGAACGCGAAGCGCATCTCGGGCCTACTTCCGGGGGAGGCCGAGGACGCGCTCGGCGACGACGTTGCGCTGGATCTCGTTGGTGCCGGCGTAGATCGGGCCCGAGAGCGAGAACTCGTAACCCTTCATCCACGCACCACCGTCGACGGCGCCGGGCGCCTCGTCGATGAGCTCGGCGGTGGGGCCGAGCAGGCGCAGCGCGGTCTCGTGGAGGCGCACGTCGAGCTCGGACCAGAAGATCTTGGTGAGGCTGGAGCGGGCGCCCTGCGAGCGCCCCTCGACGATGCCGCTGACGTCGACGAGGGTGGCCAGGCGGTAGGCCTCGGCCTCCATCCACGACTGGGCGACGTCGTCGCGCAGCGACGGGTCGCCGGCGCCGACGGCGGAGAGGTCGCCGGTGGCGGCCAGCGCGGCCCGGCGCTTCCAGAGGTCGACGAGGCGGTCGGCGGCGGCGCAGAAGCGGCCCGGGGAGCGCAGGGTGAGCCCCCGCTCGGAGGACGTGGTGGCCATGGCGACGCCCCAGCCCTCGTTGACCCCGCCGAGGACGAGGTCGTCGGGGACGAACACGTCGTCGAAGAAGACCTCGGCGAAGCCCTCGTCGCCGTCGAGGCGCTCGACGCCGCGCACGGTGACACCGGGGGTGTCGAGGGGGACCATGAGGTAGGTCATGCCGCTGTGGCGGGCGGCCTCGGGGTCGGTGCGGAACAACCCGAAGAGCCAGTTGCAGAAGGCGCCGCGGGTGGTCCAGGTCTTCTGCCCGGTGATCACCCAGCCGCCGCGCTCGTCGTCGCGGGCGGCGCGGCTCTTGATGCCGGCGAGGTCGGAGCCGGCGTCGGGCTCGGACCAGCCCTGGCACCAGAGGTCGTCGGCCGCGGCCATGGCCGGCAGGAAGCGGGCCTTCTGCTCGTCGGTGCCGAACTCGAAGATCGTGGGGGCGAGCAGGAAGATGCCGTTCTGGGTGACGCGCTGAGGGCCACCCGCCCGGTAGTACTCCTCCTCGAAGATGAGCCACTCCCACAACGAGGCCCCGCGGCCGCCGTACTCCTCGGGCCACGACACCACCGACCAGCGGGCGTCGAACAGCTTCTTCTCCCACTCGACGTGCAGGTCGAAGCCCTCGCGGGTGTCACCGGAGGGCAGGCCCTTCGGGACGTTGGCCTCGAGCCACTCGCGGGCCTCGGCCCGGAAGGCCTCCTCGGCCTCGGTGAAGTTCAGGTCCACGGGCACCCCTTCGAGCACTGGTCGATCGGCGGGCGATCGTAGGCCACCGCCTGACGGCCAGTCAGTTCCGGGAGCGCCGCCCGCGGTGCGGCGCGATGTGACGTCCGGCTCAACCTGACGGGTCGTCAGGTTTTCCGCTACCATCGTGCGGACCACGGGGGCTCACGGCCACGCCGCTCCCCTGGGACACCCCGAGACGGGCCCCACGACCGGGGGCACCGCTGCCCACACAGGAGAGCACCGTGACGATCACCGCCCCCGACAAGGCCGAGAGCGGCACCAAGCGCCCGATCCCCCGCTTCGTCAGCGTCGACGACCACGTCATCGAGCCGGCGAGCGTCTGGCAGGACCGCCTGCCCGAGAAGTACAAGGCCATCGGCCCGCGCCTCGAGCGCCTCCGCGTCGCCAACCTCCAGTTCAACGGGATGAACTACTCGTTCGACATCGTCGACTCGAACTCCTCCGAGGGGAAGTTCGCCGACTTCTGGTGCTACGAGGACCTCAAGGTGCCCATGCGCCGCATCATCACCGCCGTGGGCTTCCCCTACGAGGAGCGCACCATGCTCCCCGTCACCTACGAGGAGATGCGCAAGGGCTGCTGGGACCAGGCCTCCCGCCTCGAGGACATGGACGTCAACCACACCGAGGCGTCGCTCTGCTTCCCGACCTTCCCCCGCTTCTGCGGCCAGACCTTCACCGAGGCCAAGGACCGCGAGCTCGCGCTGCTCTGCGTCAAGGCCTACAACGACTGGATGGTCGAGGAGTGGTGCGGTGGCGCCGGCAAGGGCCGCCTCATCCCGCTGATCATCGTGCCGCTCTGGGACGCCGAGCTCGCCGCCGAGGAGGTGCGCCGCAACGCCGCCCGTGGCGTGCACGCCGTGGCCTTCTCCGAGATCCCGCCGTTCCTCGACCTGCCGTCGATCCACACCGGCTACTGGGAGCCCTTCTTCCAGGCCTGCGCCGAGAACCACGTGGTCATCAACATGCACATCGGATCGTCGTCGCGCATGCCGGCCACCTCGCCCGACGCCCCTGCCGGCGTGCAGGCCACCCTGAGCTTCAACAACGCCATGGGCTCGCTCGCCGACTGGATCTTCTCCGGCGTGCTGGTCCGCCACCCCGACCTCAAGCTGGCCTACTCCGAGGGCCAGATGGGCTGGATCCCCTACGCCATGGAGCGCGCCGACAGCGTCTGGAAGGAGTTCCGGGGCTGGGCGTTCGACAAGGAGGACGTGCCGGAGCCGCCGTCGACCTACTTCCGTCGCCAGGTCTACGCCTGCTTCTTCCGCGACAACTTCGGCCTCCAGAACCTCGAGGCCGTCGGCGTCGACAACGTCACCTTCGAGACCGACTACCCGCACTCCGACTCGACCTGGCCCGACACCGAGGACGTGTTCCGCGACATGGTCGGCGACCTCGACGACGAGACCGTGCACAAGCCTGTCTCTTATACACATCTGACGCTGCCGACGAAGAGGATAGTGTAGA
>CAMFLJ010000403.1 GCA_945957335.1 uncultured Actinomycetes bacterium
TCGCCGAGCTGGCGGGGGGCGGCGGCCAGCGAACCGGCGGCCACGGACATGAGCCCGAGCGGGGCGGCGACGCGTGGCTCGACCCCGGCGAGCACCAGGATCGGCACGAGCAGGATCGCCCCGCCGAGCCCGCCCAGCGCGCCCACCGCCGCCGTCATCAGCGCGGCGAGGGCGAGCAGGACCGGGTGCACGACCACAGATCCTGCCGCCCCACGGCCGATCCCGCGTCAGACGTCTACGGGGCGGGAACCCGTCTCACACCGCGGAAGTGAGTCGGCTCAGCGTCAGCCGATGAAGATCGGGTTGATCGGGCTGCCCGTGGCGCCGGTGACCTTGAGCGGCCCCACGGCGAGGATGCCCTCGTACACGCCGGCCGCTGCGGCCTCGGCCAGGTTCAGGAACTCGAGCATGTAGATGCCGTGGTCGACGAGCAGGATGCGGTGCACCCGCAGGAAGTCGTTCTCGTCGAAGGGGATGACCTCGACGGCGGCGTTGTCGGAGCCGACGGCCACGACGTCCTTGGCGGCCAGCCAGTTGGCGGCGTCGGAGCCGATGCCGGCCTGGGCGAACCCGGGGTCGGCGCCGGAGGCCTGGGCGGCCCACCACATCTGGAGGTAGCCGGTGCGCACGAGCACGACGTCGCCGGCTCGCACCTCGACGCCCTGGCGCTCGGCGCAGGCGGCGAGGTCGTCGCCCATGATCATGCGGCCGGGCTCGACGAACTCGGCGTCACCGAAGTGGGCGACCATGTCGAGCAGCACCGCCCGGGCGGCGAACCCGCCGACCTTCTCGATGCCGAGGCGCCCGGCGCCGCTCAGCGCCTTCATCTCGTCGTGACCCACGCCGTTGTAGTGGGAGAACTCGCTGTAGACGTGCACGAGCGCGTCCATGTGCGAGGTCGTGTGCGAGGCCATCACCAGCACGTCCTCGTGGGCACCGGTGCCGTCGGCGCAGCCCATCGGGGCGTACATGCCGGCGTCGGTGCCGTCCTGCAGGGTGAGGCGCATCGGGGTGCCGCGGTAGTCCATGAGCGGCACGCCCTGGCCCTGGATCGGGATGCCGAGGCTGAACACCTGCCCGGTGGTGATGGAGGCGGCGGCGGCCTTGATGATCTCGGGCGTGAGGTGGTTGAGCGCACCGCGCTCGTCGTCGTCTCCCCAACGCCCCCAGTTGTTGGCGCGGCCGTGAGCAAGGTCGGTCATGTCGGTCCCCCGGACGATCGAGCGCGCCCCCCGGCGCGACTGCGCCCGCACCGTAGTGGCGCGGGCGCAGTCGTGCTCGGCGACCGGAGGCCGGTCGCGAGGCCGTGAGGGATCAGGCGAGCGCCGGCAGGATCTCGTTGCGGAGCAGGTCGACCTGCTGCCAGCCGAGCTCGATCGGCATGCCGCCGCAGAGCGGGTGCATGTTGAACATGGCGAAGTCGCCGGCGGCCTTGGCCTCCTCGACGGCCTCGGCCGGCGAGATGACCCGGTAGATGCCCTCTTCGCGCAGCTCGTCGACGTTCGTGGCGTGGGAGTGCACGGCCGACTTGATGTCCGGGGTCTGCCAGGAGGCGTAGGTGGAGGCCTCGTGGAAGAGGTAGGGGCCCATCTCCTCCCAGCCCTTCTCGACGTCCTCGGCGAAGAAGTGGTGGTGCATGCCGACCGGCGGCGCCATGGCGAAGCCCTGCGTGCCGTACTCGGTGCACTTCTCGTAGTAGTACGCCTCGATCTCGGGGACCGGGGCGGCGAACATGATCGGCAGGCCGTAGCGGGCGGCGCGCCGGGCGGCGACCTTCGAGGTGCCACCCAGCAGGAACATCGGGTGGGGCTGGGTGAACGGCTTCGGCGTGACCTGCACCGTGGTGCCGTTGTACTCGAAGGGCTCCGCGGTCCAGGCCTTGAGGAGGGTCTCGACGCAGTGGTCCATGAGCTTGCCGCGGTCGGCCCAGCTCTTGCCGTGGGCGGCGTACTCCTCGGGGCGGTAGCCGAGGCCGCCGATGACGGTGAGCTTGCCGCCCGAGATGAGGTCGAGCACGGCGATGTCCTCGGCGATGCGCAGCGGGTCGTGCAGCGGCACCAGGAGGGCCGAGATCGAGATCGAGATGTTCTTGGTGCGGCCGAAGATGGCGCCGGCCATGATCAGCGGCGACGGGCTCCAGCCGTTGAAGGCCCCGTGGTGCTCCTCGAGCGACAGCATGCCGCCGCCGAGCTCGTCGAGCGCCTGGGCCATGTCGAGCATGGCGTTGTAACGCTGGTGCATCTCGTTGGGCTCGAGCCCGGGCTGCACGCAGTTGAATCGGAGCAGAGTCATCGCCATCGGTGGTTCCCCCTTGTGTCGACCGGTGAGTCTGCCCCACCTGCTGACGGGTCGCCGCCTCGGGGGCGCGACGGGGAAGGGAACCGGGTGCCCCGAGGGAATGACCGGGCCGCCATCTTCGTTGCGACCACAAGGAACTTCCCCCCGAGCACCCCCCCAACCACGACCACCGGAGCCCCACCGTGAGCGCACCCGTCCTCCAGATCATCCTCGGCAGCACCCGACCCGGGCGCAACGGCGCCGCCGTCGCCGCATGGGTCGAGCGGGCCGCCCGTGAGCACGGCGGCTTCGAGGTCGAGCTGGTCGACCTGGCCGAGGTCGGCCTGCCCCTGCTCGACGAGCCGAACCACCCGCGCCTGGGCCGCTACGAGCACCAGCACACCAAGGACTGGAGCGCCACGATCAGCCGCGGCGACGCCTTCGTGTTCGTGGTGCCCGAGTACAACCACAGCATCAACGCGGCCACCAAGAACGCCCTCGACTACCTGCACAACGAGTGGGCCGACAAGGCCGCCGGCATCGTCAGCTACGGCGGGGTCTCCGGCGGCACCCGGGCGATGGTCGCGCTCAAGCCGGTGCTCGGCGCGCTGCGGATGGTCACCGTCACCGACGCGGTGAACGTCCCGTTCTTCACCCAGTTCATCGACGACGACGGGGTGTTCCACCCCAACGACGTGGGCGCGGGCTCGCTGACGGCGATGCTCGACGAGCTCGCCCGCTACACCGACGCCCTGGCGCCGCTCCGGAGGTCGGAAGGGGCCTAGC
>CAMFLJ010000404.1 GCA_945957335.1 uncultured Actinomycetes bacterium
CGCGGGCATCGGGCTCAACCTCGCCCTCGCCTCCGACTTCGCCGTCGCCGCCGACGACGCCAAGTTCTGGGCGCCGTTCGTGGGCCGCGGCTTCACCCCCGACAGCGGGGCGGCGTGGATGCTGCCGCGCCGCATCGGCGAGGTGCGGGCCCGCGACATGATCCTGCTCGGCCGCGTCGCCACCGGCGCCGAGGCCACCGAGTGGGGCATGGTGCACGCCGCCGTGCCCGACGCCGAGCTCGACGCCACCGCCGAGGAGCTCGTCGCCACCCTCGCCCAGGCGCCCACCGTGGCCCTCGGCCTGGCCAAGTGGCTGATGAACAGCGGGCGCACCAAGACCCTCGAGGACCACCTCCACGACGAGGCGTTCTCGATGGAGCTGTCGTCGCGCGCGGATGACTTCAAGGAAGGGCTGGCCGCCTTCAAGGACAAGCGGCCGCCCGAGTACAAGGGACGTTGACGATGACCGATCCGCAGGCCCCACCCCCCGGGGTCGACCTCGCCGAGCTGGCCGTGGCGCCCGGCGCGTCCGTCGACGAGGCGGTGGCGGCGGCCAAGGCGTGGGTCGAGGCCCACGTGCCCGTCGAGTGGCGCGACGCCGCCGACCGCGGCGGCCGTGAGGAGATCCGCAAGGTCCGCCGCTTCGCCGACTACGAGGCCTGGTACCCCACCTTCGCCCGCTCGGGCCTGGCCGTGGCCACGTGGCCCGTCGCCTACGGCGGCCTCGACCTCCAGCCGCCGGTGGCCCGCGCCGTCGAGGCCGTGCTGGCGCCGTACAACCTCGGTCGCCTCAACCCGCTCGGGCTCAACCTGGCCGCCCCGGCGTTGTTCACCTACGGCACCCACGAGCAGCGGCTGCGCTTCCTGCCTCCGATGGTGCGCAACGAGGAGGTCTGGTGCCAGCTGTTCTCAGAGCCCGGCGCCGGCTCCGACCTCGCGTCGCTGGCCTGCCGGGCCGAGCGCGACGGTGACGAGTGGGTGCTCACCGGCCAGAAGGTCTGGAGCACCTGGGCCCACAACTCCGACTTCGGCGTGCTGCTGGCCCGCACCGATCCCGACCAGCCGAAGCGCAAGGGCATCACCTACTTCCTGCTCGACCTCCACCAGCCCGGTGTCGAGGTGCGGGCCCTGCGCCACATCACCGGCGAGGTCGACTTCAACGAGACCTTCATCGACGCCGCCCGCGTGCCCGACTTCAACCGGGTCGGCGACGTCGGCGACGGCTGGAAGGTCGCCAACGCCACGCTGTCGGGCGAGCGCCAGATGGTGTCGGGCTCGGGCTCGGGCGGCGTCGACCGCATCGGTGGCTCGGGCGCCGAGGCGCTCGTGGCCCTCGCCAAGGCCAACCAGGCCGCCGGCCTTCCCGGCAGCTGGGACGAGCCCGTCGTGCGCCAGCAGGTGATGAAGCTGCTCTCCGAGGAGCGCATCCGGGCCTGGACCAACCAGCGGGTGCGCGCCGGGCTCAAGGCCGGTCGCTCGCCCGGTCCCGAGAGCTCGATCGGCAAGGTCCACCAGGGGTCGCTCAACCAGCGCATGCAGGCGCTGGCCACCGACCTGCTCGGGGCCCGGGCCATCGCCTGGGACGACCCCGGCCACCCCGACGCCGAGGGGGTCGAGGAGGCCTACGCGCTCTCGCTGCCCCGCGAGGTCAAGGGCATGCTCCGCAGCCGGGCCAACACCATCGAGGGCGGCACCTCCGAGGTCAACAAGAACATCCTCGGCGAGCGGGTGCTCGGCCTGCCCCGCGAGCCCGACCCGTTCCAGGGTGCCGCCTGGCGCGACATCCCCCGGAGCTGAGCGCGTGACCGACTCCACCGGCCTGGTGGTCGAGCGGCACGGGCCGGTCGGCTGGCTGATCTTCGACCGCCCGAAGGCGGGCAACGCCATGGACGCGGCGATGCTGAACGCGCTGCCCGAGGTGTGGCGCGAGCTCGACGACGACCCGTCGGTGCGGGTCATCGTGAACACCGGCAACGGCCGCAACTTCCAGACCGGGCTCGACGTGGTGCAGCTCAGCCGCGACCCCGAGGCCCTGCGCGAGCAGAGCCGTCGCACCAAGCGGGCCGAGCTGCAGATCAGCGCCTGGCACAACGAGGTGGTCACGCCCGTCATCGCCGCGGTCAACGGCTCGTGCGCCGGTGGCGGGCTGCACTTCGTGGCCGACGCCGACATCGTGATCGCGGCGGCCGACGCCACCTTCCTCGACCCCCACGTGTCGATCGGGCAGGTCACCGCGTACGAGGCCATCGCCCTCGCCCGCAAGATGCCGTTCGAGTCGATGATGCGCATGGCGCTCACCGGCCGCCACGAGCGCATGACCGCCGAGCGGGCGTACCAGGTCGGCATGATCAGCGAGGTCGTCGACCCGCCCGAGCGCCTGCGCGAGGCCGCGCAGGAGCTGGCCGAGAAGATCGCCCGCAACTCGCCCGCCGCCATGGCCGCGTCGAAGCGTGCGCTGTGGCGGGCGTTGGAGCTCGGCCTCACCGACGCCTGCCGGGCCGGGGCGCTCGACCTCGTGTCGATGTGGGGCCACCCCGACCAGACCGAGGGGCCGCTCGCCTTCGCCGAGAAGCGCGAGGCTGCCTGGTCCACCGAGCCGCCACGTCCTGCCCCTTCTCGGCCTCCGGCGACGGTTCCTCCCACGGCTTCGACCCTCGCCCCCGAACCCAACTCTCCCGAGGACCTCCGATGAGCGACGGCTACTCGACCTTCACCTGCCTCCAGCTGGAGCGCCACGGCCACGTCGGCTGGCTCATCAACGACCGCCCCGACCAGCTCAACGCCATGAACAACACCATGCGCGACGAGTTCGCGCAGGCGTGGCTCGAGCTCGACGCCGACCCGCAGGTGCGCGTCATCGTCCACACCGGCAACGGCCGGGCGTTCCAGACCGGTGTCGACGTCTCCGAGATCGCCGGCGACGGCGTGGGCATGGAGCGCTACCGCCAGTCGATGGAGGAGTTCGACGTCCACTTCACGGCGTGGCACCAGGGCGTCGAGAAGCCGGTCATCACCGCGGTCAACGGCCTGTGCGCCGGTGGTGCGTTCCACTGGGT
>CAMFLJ010000405.1 GCA_945957335.1 uncultured Actinomycetes bacterium
GACCTGGGCGGCGGCCCGGCGGAGGCGATCGGCGTCGACCGACGCGGCCGGGCCGAGGCCGACGGCCACCAGGGCGCCACCGTCGGGGCCGGGCACGACGGCGAGCTGGTCGGCCTTGCCGGCGAAGCCCTGGGCGGCGAGCGCGGCGGCGGGCAGGCCCAGCGCCTCGAGCCCCTCGGTGTCGCCCTGCTCGGTGGTGACGGGCACCGCCACCAGGTCGATGTCGTCGGGCAGGTCGCGGGCGTGGCTGATCACGGGCGGCACGGGGATCTCCTCGGAGGTCGGAGGCGGTCGGGAGGGTCAGGTGGGGTCGACGGAGCGGGTGGGCAGCGAGGTGCCCTCCGCCCAGCGGGCGAGGGTCCAGAGCAGGTCGGACACCCGGTTGAGGTAGGGCAGCACGGCACTGCCGGGCACGGCGGCGGCGAGCGAGTCGCGCTCGGCCCGGCGGGCCACGGTGCGGGCCACGTCGAGCTGGGCGCTCACCCGGTTCTGGCCGGGCACCACGAACTCGGTGGGAGGGTCGAACCGCTCGCTCACCTGGTCGATGAGCACCTCGAGGTGCTCGACCATCTCGTCGGTGACCAGGGTGGCGCCGGCGGTGAGCTTGTCGCGGTTGGCCGGGTCGGTGGCGAGCTCGCCCATCAGCACCCAGAGGTCGCGCTCGAGGTGCAGGAGGATGTCGCCCAGCTCGGCGTCGGCCTCGGCCCGGGCCACGCCCATGGCGGCCTGGAGCTCGTCGACGCTGCCGTAGGCGGTCGGCTGGGGCGAGTCCTTCGGCACCCGCCCCCCGTAGAGCAGGCCGGTGGTGCCGTCGTCGCCCTTGCGGGTGTAGATCTTCACCGGACCGAGCCTAGGCCCCGCCCACCGCTCCCCCGGCCTCCGGCAGGTCGGTGCCCGAAGGCCGCTCTGGTACCGTGACCGGGCCCGAGCTGTCCTGATGGGAAGGGCGAGATTGCCCCAGCTTGCGGCGGAGATCCCTTCGTCTTCATTCGAACGTCTTCGACGCGCCAGGAGAACCATCAGTGAGCGACTTCCTCACCGCCGCCCGTGAACGGGTCGTCATCTACGACGGCGCCATGGGCACCGGCATCCAGGCCGCCGGCCTCACCGCCGACGACTTCGGCGGCCCCGAGCTGGAGGGCTGCAACGAGCTGCTCGTGGTCACCCGGCCGGAGTTCATCGCCAGCCTCCACGCCCGCTACCTCGACGTGGGCTGCGAGGTCGTCGAGACCGACAGCTTCGGCAGCCTCGGGCTGACCCTGGCCGAGTACGGCATCGCGGATCGCGCCCACGAGCTGAACGTGGCCGCCGCACGCGTCGCCAAGGAGGTCGCCTCCTCCTACTCGACACCCGACCGTCCCCGCTGGGTGGCCGGCTCGATCGGGCCCGGCACCAAGTTCCCGTCGCTCGGCCAGGTGCGCTACTCGGAGATGCGCGACCAGTACGAGGTGCAGGCCCACGGCCTCATCGAGGGCGGCGCCGACCTGCTCATCATCGAGACGTTCTTCGACCTGCTCTCGGTGAAGGCCGCCATGAACGGCGCTCGCCGGGCGATGCGCTCGATCGGCCGGGATGTGCCGCTCCAGGTGCAGGTCACCATGGAGCTCACCGGCCGCATGCTGCCCGGCACCGAGATCGCTGCCGCGCTGGCCGCCATCGACCCGTTGAAGCCCGACGTGATCGGCATCAACTGCGCCACGGGCCCGGTCGAGATGGGCGAGCACCTGCGCCACCTCACGGCCCACGCCCGCATGCCCGTGTCGTGCATCCCCAACGCCGGCCTGCCGAGCGTGGTCGACGGCCACATGCACTACGACCTCACGCCCGAGCAGCTGGCCGAGCACCACGCCCGGTTCGTCACCGAGCTCGGCGTCAACGTCATCGGCGGGTGCTGCGGCACCACCCCCGAGCACCTCGCCGCCGTGGTCGAGCGCTGCCGCGACCTCGAGGTCGCACCGCGCCGGCCCACGCACGAGGCCGGGGCCACCTCGATCTACTCGCTGGTGCCCTTCGAGCAGGACACCTCGTTCATGATCATCGGCGAGCGCACCAACGCCAACGGCTCGAAGAAGTTCCGCGAGGCGATGCTCGAGGGGGACCTCGACACCTGCGTGCAGATGGCGAAGGACCAGGTCAAGGAGGGCGCCCACGTCCTCGACCTGTGCGTCGACTACGTGGGCCGCGACGGCACCGACGACATGGACGAGATCGCCAAGCTCCTCGCCACCCAGTCGAGCGTGCCGATCGTCCTCGACTCCACCGAGGCGCCGGTGATGGAGGCCGGGCTCCAGTGGCTCGGCGGCCGCGCCATCCTCAACTCCGCCAACCTCGAGGACGGCGAGGGCGAGGGCAGCCGCTTCGACAAGGTCATGAAGCTGGCCAAGGAGTACGGCGCCGCGGTGATCTGCCTGCTCATCGACGAGGAGGGCCAGGCCCGCGACATCGAGTGGAAGCTGCGGGTCGCCCACCGCATCCACGACCTCGCCGTCGAGCGCTACGGGCTCGAGCCCGGCGACCTGCTGTTCGACGCCCTCACGTTCCCGCTCTCGACCGGCGACGAGGACCTCCGCAAGGACGGCATCAACACCATCGAGGCCATCCGCCGCATCAAGGCCGAGCTGCCCGGCGTCTACACGACGCTCGGCGTCTCCAACATCTCCTTCGGCCTCAAGCCGGCCGCCCGCCACGTGCTGAACAGCGTCTTCCTGCACGAGTGCGTCGAGGCCGGCCTCGACTCGGCCATCGTCCACGCGGCGCGGATCATGCCGCTCAACCGCATCCCCGACGAGCAGCGCGAGGTCGCCCTCGACCTGGTGTGGGACCGCCGCCGCGAGGGCTACGACCCGCTCACCGCCCTGCTCGAGGTGTTCGCCGACGTGAGCGCCACCGAGGTCGTGCGCGAGGACCGCAGCGGTTGGAGCGTCGAGCAACGCCTCAGCCAGCGCATCATCGACGGTGAGCGCGACGGCATCGAGGCCGAGCTCGACGAGGCCATGGCCGCCGGCATCAACCTCGTTTGCGGTGACCGCGTGGGTGAGTC
>CAMFLJ010000406.1 GCA_945957335.1 uncultured Actinomycetes bacterium
GCGGGAGAGGGCACCGGTGGTGACGTGGAGCTCGCCGTCCACGATGGCGCGGTCGGCGTCGGCCAGCAGCTCGGCGACCGGCTCGGGCACACCGGAGCCGGCGATGATCGCGGTCAGCTCGGACACCGGCACGTTCACGTAGGCGATGTCGCGGCCGGTGACGGCCGAGACCACGGTGGCCAGCTCGGCGTAGCTGAACGACGTGTCGCCGCCGAGCTCGTAGGCCTTGCCGGCGTGGCCCTCGCCGGTGAGCACCGCGACCGCGGCGGCCGCGTAGTCGGCGTGGTCGGCGCCGCTCACCCGACCTTCGCCGGCGGCACCGACGACGGCGCCGTGCTCGAGGTAGACGGGCAGCTGCGACGTGTAGTTGGCGAAGTACCAGCCGTTGCGCAGCAGGGTGAGCGGACCGCCGAGCGCGCCGAGGGCGGCCTCGGTGCCGGCGTGCTCACCGGCCAGCTTCAGGGTGGTGGTCGGGGCGTGGGGCGCGCTGGTGTAGGCGACGAGCGACGCACCGGCGTCCCATGCGGCGCGGGCGACGGCGGTGTGCTGCTCGACCCGGCGGCCGAAGTCGGTGCCGCTGACCAGGAGCACGCGCTCGGCGCCGGCCAGGCCGGTGACGAGCGAGTCGGGGTCGTCGTAGTCGAGGCGGCGGACGTCGACGCCGGCGGCGGCGAAGGCGTCGAGCGCCTCGGGGCGGCGGGCGCCGGCCACGATGTCGCCGGCGGGCACGCCGGAGGAGAGCAGGGACTCGACCACGAGACGGCCGAGGTGGCCGGTCGCACCGGTGACGACGAGGGACATGGGGGGCCTCCGAGAGGGCTCGGGCCGTCCCTCGGTGGGACGGCGCACCCGGGGCCAACCGGCGCCGGCGCCGATACCTTCCCGAGGAGGGGTACCCACTATTTGGTAAGGTACTGGCATGTCGGTGAGTGCAGAGATCTCCCTGCTCAAGGAGCTGCTGGGCGACACGGTCCCCGAGGAGGGGTGCCCGTCGCGCCTGGTGCTCAACCACGTCACCTCGAAGTGGGGGGTACTCGTGCTCCTGGCGCTGGCCGAGGGCACGCGCCGCTGGAGCGAGCTGCGCCGGGCCGTCGGGGGCATCAGCGAGAAGATGCTCGCCCAGACCCTGCAGACCCTCGAGCGCGACGGGCTGGTGCGGCGCGACGCCAAGCCGGTGGTGCCGCCGCACGTCGAGTACAGCCTCACCGAGCTGGGCGACGACCTGCTCGAGCGCCTCGTCCCCCTCGTGGTGTGGGCCGCCGAGCACGGTCCCGAGATCCAGGCGCGCTGGGAGCCCGAGGCCTCGACCGGCAACTAGTTTGCAAAGTGAAGTAGTCTCCCATGGAGCGGCCGCGGGGGACGCGGCGCCGACCAGAGGGGAACCACATGGACAAGCGACTGCTCGATCGTGTCGCGGTCATCACCGGAGCCGGCGACGGCATCGGCGAGGGCATCGCCCGCCGCTACGCCCAGGAGGGCGCGCGGGTGCTCGTCGCCGAGATCAACGATGCCAACGGCGCACGCGTCGCCGAGGAGCTCACCCGCGACTTCGGCACCGAGGCCGCCTTCCTGCACACCGACGCCACGACCCAGGCCGACAACGAGGCGATGATCGCCGCGGCCGTCGAGCGGTGGGGCCGCCTCGACATCCTCGTGAACAACGCGTGGGGCGGTGACCAGGCCGGGCTCAAGCGGGTCGACAAGATGCCCGACTCGGCCATGGAGCACGCCTGGCACATGAACGTCATGGGCCCGTTCTGGGCCATGAAGGCGTCGTTCCCCCACATGCGCGCCGCCGGCTGGGGCCGCATCGTCAACATCTGCTCGCTCAACGGCGTGAACGCCCACATGGGCTCGGTCCACTACAACTCCACCAAGGAGGCGCTGCGCACGCTCACGCGCACCGCGGCGCGCGAGTGGGCCGGGTTCGGCATCACCGCCAACGTCATCTGCCCCGGCGCCAAGACCACCTCGTTCAAGATGTTCGAGGAGATGGCGCCCGAGATGGCACGCGAGAGCGAGGCCGCCAACCCGATGGGCCACCTCGGCGACCCCGAGACCGAGATCGCCCCGATCGCCTTCTTCCTGGCCAGCGACGACTCGCGCTACCTCACCGGCAACACGCTCTTCGCCGACGGCGGCAGCCACATCAACGGCGCCGTGTGGGTCCCCGACCTGGGCGACTGAGCCGGCACCTCCCCTCGGATCGACGTCGGGCCGCGGCCGAGCGCCGCGGCCCGCTCGCGTCCCGGGGTCGGGCCCGGCCGGCAGGGGAGTGGAAGCCCGATGGTGTGCATCGTGGCAGGAGCGCCTAACATGCGACACAAGCACGGCGACTGCTGCTGATCCGTCACACGAGGAGATGATGCGCCGATGTACAACGCCGAGGAGATCACCACCGATCTCGGGTACCAGCCCTTCGACGCCGACAACCACTACTACGAGGCCGAGGACGCCTTCACCCGGCACCTCGACCCCAAGCTCGGCCCGCGGGTCATCGAGTGGTGCCAGATCGGCAAGCGCAAGTACCACGTGATCGGCGGCCAGGTCAGCCGCGCCGTGGTCAACCCCACCTTCGACCCGGTGTCGCCCGCCGGCGCCATGGCCGACTACTTCCGCGGCAACCCGTCGGGCAAGAGCCCGCTCGAGTACCTCGGTCGCCCCGAGCCCATCAACCCGGCCTACCGCGACCGCGACGCCCGCCTCGCCACCATGGACGAGCACGGCCTGCAGAAGATGTGGCTCTTCCCGACCCTCGGGATGATCTACGAGGAGCCCCTCAAGCACGACCCCGAGGCCGTGGCGCTCATGTTCACCGCCTTCAACCGGTGGCTCGAGGAGGACTGGGGCTTCGCCTACCAGAACCGCATCTTCGCCGGCCCCTACCTGACCCTCGCCGACCCCGAGTGGGCGGTGAAGGAGCTCGAGTGGGCCCTCGACCACGACGCCCGCACCATCGTCATGCGGCCGGCCCCGGTCCACACCGCCAACGGCGTCTTCGCCCCCGGTGACCCGATCTTCGACCCGTTCTGGGCCCG
>CAMFLJ010000407.1 GCA_945957335.1 uncultured Actinomycetes bacterium
AGATTCGCCTTAGTCTCGTGGGCTCGGAGATGTGTATAAGAGACAGGCTGGGACCAGGCCGTGCTCTCGGCCCTGCGCATCCCGGAGTCGGCGCTCCCCTCGCTGGTCGACTCGAGCGGGCCCGTCGCCGAGGCCACCGCCCTTCCCGGCGCACCCGTGGTGTGCGGCATCGCCGGCGACCAGCAGGCCTCGCTGATCGGCCAGGGCTGCGTCGCCCCCGGCCCCGCCAAGATCACCTTCGGCACCGGCGGCATGCTCGACCTCGTCGTAGGCCCCGACCGGCCCTCGTTCCCCGGGCGAGGCGCCGCCGGCACCTTCCCGATCGTGGCGTGGCGCCGCGGCGACGAGCTCGTGTGGGGCCTCGAGGGGATCATGCTGTCGGCCGGCACCAACGTCGAGTGGCTGCGCGACGACCTGGGTGTCATCGCCACCGCCGCCGAGTCCCACGACGTGGCGTCGGCCTGCCCCGACACCGAGGGCGTCGTCTACGTGCCCGCGCTCCTCGGCCTCGGCACCCCGCAGTGGGACTACGGCGCACGCGGCGCCCTGTTCGGCATCACCCGCGGCACCGGCCGCGGCCACGTCGTGCGGGCCGTGCTCGAGGGCGTCGCCCAGCGCGGCACCGACCTGGTCGAGGCGGCCGAGGCCGACGCCGGCGCCCCCATCCCCACGCTGCGCGTCGACGGCGGCATGAGCGGCAACCCCACGTTCGTCCAGGCCCTCGCCGACGCCAGCCAGCGGCCCGTCGAGGTCTCGCCGGTCCTCGAGGCCACGACCCTCGGCGCCGCGTTCCTGGCCGGGCTCTCGGTGGGCACCTGGGGCGGCTGGGACGACATCGCCGCCGCCTGGCATCCCCGCCAGGTCGTCGAGCCGGGCACGCCGCTCGACCGCGACCGATGGGCCAAGGCCGTCGACCGGGCCCGCGAGTGGTACCCCGAGCTGTCGGGCCTCGACTTCTGAGCCCGATGCCCGACCTCCCTCCCGACCCGGGCCGTGCCACCGCAGCGACCCGGGCCGGACGAGCGCTGCTCCTCGCCGCCGCCGCCACGCTGGGCCTCCTGGCCGTGGCGTGCGCAGGCTCCGACGGGTCGAGCGGCTCGGCCGGCACCGCCACCACCGTCGCCGCACCCCGCTCGGTCACCGTCGAGATCGTCGACGGCGAGTTCGATCCGCGCCACGTCGAGGTGGCCGTGGGAGGCTCCGTGACCTGGGTCAACAACGACCAGACCGAGCACATGATCGCCTGGACGGCGCCGAATGTGATCGGATCCCCCCTGATCGGCAAAGCTGGCTCCTACACCCGGAGCTTCGACGCGCCGGGCGAGTACCGCTACTACTGCAGCATCCACAACGAGATGAAGGGCGAGGTGGTCGTGCGATGAGCACGAACGCCGATCCCGAGCACAACCCGAGCACCGAAGAGGACACGAGATGTCGATGAGCCCCCGCCAGCCGGTGGACCAGGTCGCCGACGGGACCGAGCCGGTCCCGGCCTCGGCGTCGCGCCGGCGGTTCATGCGCAACGTCGGCATGGGCGCCGCCGCCCTCGGCGCGGCCGCCGTCACCGGCACCGCCCTCGCCGAGGCCGCGTCGGCCCAGACCACCGCCACGGCCCCCGAGCTGCCCGCCGCCGACGTGACCCTCCTGCAGTTCCTGCAGAGCCTCTCGCTGGCGGCCGAGGACGGCGTCAAGGCCGCCGCCGACAAGACCTACCTCCAGACCGAGCTGCGCGAGGAGATCCGCCTCTTCTCCCGCCACCACCGCGACCAGGCCGCCGCCATCGGCGCCCTCCTCTCGGCCACCGACGCCATCACCACCCCGAACGCCAAGCTGCTCGGCGAGATCACCTCCAACGCCGACAAGGCCACCGACCAGGCCTCGCTGGTGGCCGTCCTCCTCACCCTCGAGGAGGACCTGGCGGCCACCATGCTCGACGCCATCGGCAAGGCCGAGTCGTTCGTCGTGTCCGGCGCCGTCGCCACGATCCAGCCGATCGTCGCCCAGCAGGCCGCTGCTCTCGGCTCGGCCAACAACGCCCCGATCGACCAGTGGCTGCCGGCCTTCGGCACCACCACCGGCGCCTTCGCCCCGAGCGCCTACCCCGTCCGCTGAGCACCGGTCACCCACAGAGGAACCTGACGATGACGACCGACCGCAACCACGAGATGAGCTCCGACGAGGTTCGCCGCCAGCTCCGCGAGGCCGACGCCGAGCACCGCAGCAACATGGGCGAGTGGCGTCGCTCGCTCGACCGTGCGCTCGACTCCGACGCCACCACCGACGAGAAGGCCGCCCTCCTCGGCGTGCCCACCCGCCGCAGCTTCATGGTGGGCGGCGTGGTCCTCGCCGGCGGCGCCCTCCTCGCCGCCTGCGGCAAGAAGAAGAACGGCCAGACCCCCGAGAGCGGCGCCCTGCCGGTGAAGCCCTCGACCACGACCACCACGGCGCCGGGCAGCCCCGTCACCGACAAGGTGCTCCTGCAGACCGCGCAGTCGATCGAGGTGCTGGCGATCCAGACCTACCAGAAGGCGCTCGACTCGGGCCTCATCACCGACGCCACGGTCAAGCAGGTCGCCACGCTCTTCCAGAGCCAGCACCAGGAGCACGCCGACGCGCTGAGCACCTACATCCGCCAGACCGGCGGCACGGTGGTCACCACGCCCAACGAGTACCTGGCCAAGACCGTCGTCGACGCCGAGGTGGCCGCCCTGAGCGACCAGAAGAGCGTGCTGGTCCTGGCCCGCGACGTCGAGAACATCGCCGCCCAGACCTATGCCTCCGCCGCCGGGGTGTTCACCACCGGTGCCCTGCGCCAGGCGGGCATGACCATCGGCGAGACCGAGGCCAAGCACATCACCGTGCTGAACCTCGCCCTCGGCTACACGCCGGTGCCGCTGCCGCTGCTGCCCACCGGCAAGGCCATCGACCCCAAGGGCTACATCAGCTGACCCTCGGCACCGCACGAACGCACCTGACGGCCCCGCTCCGGCGGGGCCGTCGCGCGTCCGGGCCGCGGCCCGAGCAGGAGGTCCGGCC
>CAMFLJ010000408.1 GCA_945957335.1 uncultured Actinomycetes bacterium
CCCTCACCCTGTTCCTCGGCGGCTCCATGGCCGACGTCGAGCGCGGCCGACCGGTGTTCGAGAGCTACGCCACCACGATCGTGCACTTCGGGCCGGTGGGGTCGGGCCAGCGGGTGAAGCTGCTCAACAACCTCCTGTTCGGCGCCCACGTCGAGCTGGCGGTCGAGGCCGGACGCCTCTGCGCCGCGCTCGACCTGCCCGAGGCCGAGGTGCTGACGACGCTCCACGGCTGCAGCGGTGCCAGCGCCGCGCTCGACATGGCGGCCGCCATGGGATCGTCCCGGCGGCTGGTCGACCTCGCCGGCCGCTTCGTGCACAAGGACGTGGTGGTGGCCCGCGGGCTGGCCGCCGACCTGGGGGTCGAGCTCGGCTCGCTCGGCCCCGTCACCGACCGGGTGCTGGTGCGCACCGCCCCGACCGAGGTGGACCACGCATGACCGACGCCGACGAGATCGCCGCCCTGCGCGCCACCGTCGCCGCGCTCGAGGCGCGCCTCGCCGCGCTCGAGGACCATGTCGAGATCACCCAGCTCGTCTCGCGGTACGGCCCCGCGGTCGACAGCGGCTCGGCCACCGCCGCCGCCGACCTCTGGACCGACGACGGCGCCTTCGACGCCGTCCCGTACCTCCAGATGCGGGGCCGCTCCGACATCGAGGGCATGGTCACCAGCGAGGGCCACCGCGACCTCATCGAGAACGGCTGCGGCCACGTGCTCACCGTGCCCCACGTCGTGCTCGACGGCGACGAGGCCACCGGGCGCAGCTACGCCCTCAACATCCGCTGGGACGCCGAGGCCGACCGCTTCTGGGTGGCCCGGGTGTCGGCCAACACTTGGCGGTGGGTGCGCACCTCCGACGGGTGGCGCATCGCCGAGCGGGTGAACGCCAACCTCGACGGCACCGAGGCCCACCGCGCCATGCTCGCCCCCACCGATGCGCCAGGATCCACCCGATGAGCCGACCCCGCGACACGACGATCGACGAGCGGGCCCTCGCCGCCACCCTCGAGCTGCTCGAGGAGGTGGGCTTCGAGGCCACGACGATGCAGGCCGTGTCTGCCCGTGCCGACGTGCACGCGTCGGCGCTCTACCGCCGGTGGCCGTCCCGGGTGGCGCTGGTCGAGGACGCCCTCTCCCCCACCGTCGCCATCGCCTCGTTCGAGCCCACGGGCGACCTCACCCGCGACCTGCGCCGCTTCCTGCGGGCCTACGCCGCCACCTGGGGCAGCCCGGCGGCACGGGCGGCCATGCCCGGCCTGCTCGCCCACTACCAGTCGACCGGCGCCGTCCGCAGCGAGGAGGAGTGGCTGCCCATCTCGGCCCGGCCGCAGTTCCTCGACATCCTCCGCGCCGCGCCCGAGGGCGCGGTCGACCCGGCGGTCGATCCCGATGACGTGTTCGACGTGCTCCTGGGTGCGGTGATGGCCCGCAGCCTGGTGCCCACCGTCGTCGAGCGCGACCGGCCCCTCGAGCGCACGCTCGAGCTCGTGCTCCGGATGCTCGCTCCCCGCCCGGCCACCGCCGCCCGCACCGACCGGAGGCCCGCCGATGCCGACCACGCCTGACGCTCCCGTCCACGGCTTCATCGGCCTGGGTCACCAGGGCTCGCCCATGGCCGAGCGCATGATCGCCGCCGGCCTGCACCCGTGGCTGTGGGCCCGGCGCGACGAGGTGCTCGACCGCTACCGCCGCACCGACGCGCGCATCGCCGCCTCACCCGCGCAGGTCGGGGCCGAGTGCGACGTGATCGGCCTGTGCCTCTACGACGCCGACGCCACCGACGCGGTGCTGTTCGGTGACGACGGCGTGGTCGCTGCGGCGAGGCCGGGCACCGTGCTGGCGATCCACGCCACCGTCCCACCGGCCTACCTCTCCGACCTGGCCACCCGGGTCGCCGACCGGGGCCTGAGGGTGGTCGACGCCCCCGTGAGCGGCGGCGACGAGGCGGCGCTGGCCGGCCAGCTGGTCGTGATCGCCGGCGGCGACCCCGACGCCGTGGGCGCCTGCGAGGCGATGTTCGCGACCTACTCCCAGACCGTCGTGCCCGTCGGCCCGCTCGGCGCCGCCCAGGCGGCCAAGCTCGTCAACAACGCGCTCATGACCGCCATCACCGGGCTGGTCTTCGACGCCTTCGCCCTGGGCGAGGCGTTCGGCATCGACGAGCAGGGCCTCGGCCGCATCCTCGGCAGCGGCTCGGCCGCCAACCCGTCGGTGCACCACTACCTCGCCCTCGGCGGCGCCGAGACGTTCTCCATCCGGGCGTGGCCCACGCTGCGCAAGGACGTGCCCCTCGCCCGGGCCGCGTCCGAGGCCATCGGCCGGGAGCCGGGCCCGCTGATCGAGGGTGCCGAGGCGACCGTCGCCGAGATGGAGCGCATCCGCGCCCCCTGGCAGCAGGCGCGGTCAGGCGGGGGTGACGGCGAGGGGCAGTGACGTCACCGTCACGACGCCCGGGTTGACCTCGAGCGCCAGCGGCCCCGTCGGCTCGATCGTCGCCCACCGGCGGGTGAGCACCTCGAGTGCGGCACCCATCTCGAGACGGGCCAGGTTGGCGCCGATGCAGTAGTGCGATCCCGAGCCGTAGTTGAGGTTCACGCCCTTCTCCGTGCGGCCCGGATCGAGGCGGAGCGGGTCGGGGAACGCGACCGGGTCGCGGTGCGCGCTCGGGACCATCGCGAACGCGGTGGTCCCGGCCGGGATCGCCACGCCGGCCACGTCGAGGTCGTCGTCGGTGCTCTTGGCCACCCCGGTGATCCGGGGCCACAGCCGCGACGCCTCCTCGACGAACCCCGGGATGGTCGCCGGCTCGGCGCGCAACGACGCCCAGCGACCGGGCTCCCGGGCCGCGGCGTGCAGGACCAGGGCGAGCTGGCTGGACGTGTTGTCAGTGCTGGCCTCAAGGACCTCGATCACGAGCGCCACCAGCTCGTCGGTCGAGAGCCGCTCACCGCCCTCCTCGGCGGCGAGGAGGTTCGAGACCAGGTCGCCGGAGCGGGCTGCGCCGCGGCGCTCCTCGACGAAGCCGAGGAC
>CAMFLJ010000409.1 GCA_945957335.1 uncultured Actinomycetes bacterium
GATTCGCCTTAGTCTCGTGGGCTCGGAGATGTGTATAAGAGACAGGGCCGAGGGCGTAGACGTCGGAGGCGGCCGACGCCCGGCGCCCCTCGACCTGCTCGGGGGAGAGGTACGCCGGCGTGCCCACCACCAGGCCGGTCGCGGTCAGGCCCACCGCGTGCTCGCTCATGGCGATCCCGAAGTCGATGAGCTTGGCCTCGCCGGTCTCGTCGTCGACGAGCACGTTGGCGGGGGTCAGGTCGCGGTGGACGACGCCGTGCTCGTGGGCGCACGCCAGCGCGGAGGCCAGCTGCTGGCCGAGCCGGGCCGCCCGGTCGGGTGCCATCGGCCCGGCGGCCATCAACGTGCGCAGCGACGGGCCCCGCACCAGCTCGGTCACGACGAAGGCCCGGCCCTCGTGCTCGCCGGCGTCGAGCACGGCCACCACGTTGGGGTGGTGCACGGCGGCGAGGGAGCGGGCTTCGGCCCGGGAGCGCTCGGCCACCACGTCGTCGGCGACGCTCGAGACCTTCAACGCCACCGGACGGCGCAGGCGGTCGTCGACCGCCTCCCAGACGGTGCCCATGCCACCGCTGCCCAGGCGGGCGATCGGCCGGTAGCGGCCGGCGACGGTCGGGGGGAGGGGAGGCGCGTTCGTCATGGTGCGGTGCACCTACCCACTCGCGTACCGTCGCAGGATGTCCCGCTTCGAAGTCGACACCGACGTGCAGCCGCTCGGCGAGGGCCGCTACCAGGCCCGGATCGATGACGGGTGGTGGGTGCAGGCCGGGCCCAACGGCGGCTACGTCGGGGCGATCCTGCTGCGGTCGCTCGAGCGCGAGGTCGCCGACGGAGAGCGGGTCTGCCGGTCGTTCACGGTCCACTACCTGGCCCGGCCCGAGGTCGGCCCGGCGGACGTCGAGGTCACCGTGGAGCGTTCGGGCCGCTCGATGACCTCGGCCTCGGCGCGCCTCTCACAGGGCGGCCGACCCCTCGCGATCGCGGTGGCGGCGCTCTCCCGCCCTCGCCCGGGCCCCGAGTTCCAGGACCTCGTGATGCCCGACGTGCCACCGCCCGAGGAGTGCAGCGGCGGCCCGTTCTCCGGCGCCGTCCCCGCCGGTGCGGTGCCGACGTTGGCCCAGCGCTTCGACTACCGCCACGCCATCGGGCCGGCCCCCTTCTCGGGCGCCGACGAGGCGCTCACCGGTGGATGGATCCGCCTCTCCGAGCCCCGGCCTGTCGACCCGGCGCAGCTCGTCGCCTACGTCGACGCCTGGATGCCGGCGCTGTTCGGGCGCCTGCGGGGCCCGTGGGGGATCACCACCGTCGACCTCACCGTGCACGTGCGGTCGCTGCCGCCCGAGCCCTACGACGACTGGTGCCTGGTGCGCTTCCGCTCGACGGTCAGCGCCGCCGGCTTCTGCGAGGAGGACGGCGAGGTCTGGACCCGCGACGGCCAGCTGCTGGCCCACTCCCGCCAGCTCGCCGCGCTCATCGGCATGGGCTGAGCGCCGCCGGAGCGGACGGCCGCCGCGGGGTCGGCGGCAGCGTCAGGCGCGGGTGTAGGTGCCGGTCATGGCGGCGGTGGTGACCGACCGGGCCACCACGGCGTCGACGTCGGCCTGGGTGGAGGTGGCGCCCAGCCCGGACGGGGCGTCGAGGGCGTAGACCGTGAAGTCGTAGACGTGGGTGGCGCCGGCCGGCGGGCAGGGCCCGACCCATGCGCCGGCGCCGCCGGAGTTCGGCACCTGTACCGCGCCGGGCGGCAGGGTGGCCTGCGGGAACGAGGGCGTTCCCGGCGGGATGCCGGCCACGACCCAGTGCACGAAGCCGGGGAGGTCCTGGTCGGTGACGACGAGCACGAGCTCGACGGTGCCGGTGGGGGCGCCGGTGATCGTGAGCGGGGGCGAGACCTGCTGCCCGTCGCAGCTGTACCCGATCGGGATCTGGCCGCCGGGCGTCCACGCGGTGGAGCTGATCGCGAGGCCCGAGCCGGTGGGGGCGCCGATGGCGGCGGGCACGGTGGTGGTCGTGGAGGCGCCCTTCCGGGGCGGTGCGGTGGCGCCCGGCTTCGGGTCGCGCAGCGTGCGCCCGCTCGTGCCGCAGCCGGTGAGCAGTGCCAGGACGACGAGCACGGCGGCGCCGACGGCGGCGCGGCGTGCGGCTCGGTGCGCCGGAGGGCGGCGGTTCGGGGCGGCGGGCATCGGTGCGAGGTTACGCAACCGCCCGCCTCGGGCGGTGCCGCCCGGCGGAGGCGCCGGTAGCTTGCCCGTCATGGCCGACCGCTGCGTGCTCTCCGTCCACGCCCACCCCGACGACGAGGCCTCCAAGGGTGCGCCGACCATCGCGCTCTACAAGGCCCAGGGCGTGCGCTCGGTGCTCGTCACCTGCACGGGTGGCGAGGAGGGCGACATCCTCAACCCGGCGATGGACCGGCCGGAGGTGAGGGCCGACCTCCACGGCGTGCGCATGGCCGAGCTCGAGAACGCGGCCGAGATCATCGGCTACGACGAGGTCGTGCTGCTGGGCTACCGCGACTCCGGCATGCCGGGCTCGGAGGCCAACTCCCACCCCGACGCCTTCGCCACCGCCGACCTCGACGAGGCGGTCGACCGGCTCGTCACGGTCATCCGGCGCGAGCAGCCGCAGGTGATCCTCACCTATCCCGACGACCAGGAGGGGTACCCGCACCCCGATCACCTGCGCGTCCACGACATCACCATCCCGGCGTGGGAGCGGTCCGGCGACCCGGCCTACAAGCCCGAGCTGGGCGCGCCGTTCACGCCGCTGAAGCTCTACTACTCGGTCTGGTCGCGGGCCCGGGTGCAGGCCACCCACGAGAAGTACCTCGAGCTGGGCCTCGAGTCGCCGTACTCGCCCGAGTGGTTCGACCGGCCGTCGCACGACCACCGCATCACCACCTCGATCGACATCAGCGACACCTACGAGGTGCGCCTCGAGGCCCTCAAGGCCCACGCCACCCAGGTCGACCCCACCTCGCCGTTCTGGTTCGGGCTGCCGCCCGAGGTCGCCCGCACCGTGCACCCCT
>CAMFLJ010000410.1 GCA_945957335.1 uncultured Actinomycetes bacterium
CCGCCGATCCCTACCCGGTGCTGGTCGCCGCCGCGGCTCGCGGCCCGCTGCTGGTGGTCGGACCCTCGGCCTCGACCGTGCGGCGCCTCGGCCTGCGCCTGCGGCGGGCCGGGCTGCCGGTGGCCCTGATGCCCGACGACTGGGCCGCGGCCCGCGCCGGGTCGGCCAGCGCCTTCGGCACCCGGGCCGCGGCGTGGGCGCCCATCCCACAGCCCGCCGCGGTGGTGGTGCTCGACGAGCACGACGAGTCGCTCCAGCAGGAGCAGGCCCCCACCTGGCACGCCCGCGACGTCCTCGTCGAGCGGGCCCGCCGGGCCGGTGTGCCGTGCCTGATGGTGTCGCCGACCCCGTCGCTGGAGGCCCTCGCGCTGGGCCCGGTGCTGGTGCCCTCGCGCTCGTTCGAGCGCGCAGGCTGGCCCCTCGTCGAGGTCGTCGACCGCCGGGAGGCCCCGCCCGGTGAGGGGCTGTTCAGCGAGGCGTTCGTGCGGGCCCTGCGCGGCGGTGGTCGGGTCGTGTGCATCCTCAACCGCAAGGGCCGGTCACGGCTGTCGTCGTGCGCCAACTGCGGCGAGGTGGCCACCTGCGAGCGCTGCCAGGCGGCCGTCGCGCAGGGCGAGGACGCCACCCTGGCCTGCCTGCGGTGCGGCGCGGTGCGGCCCCAGATCTGCCTGCACTGCGGGGGCACGCGCATGAAGAACCTGCGGGCGGGGGTCACCCGCGCCCGCGAGGAGCTCGAGGCCCTCGCCCGCGAGCCCGTGGCCGAGCTCACCGCCGACGCCGGCCAGGGCCCCGGCGGCCCCGGCACGCGGATCGTGGTGGGCACCGAGGCGGCGCTCCACCAGCTCGACTCGGCCGACGTGGTGGCCTTCCTCGACCTCGACCAGGAGCTGCTCGCCCCCCGCTACCGCGCCGCCGAGGAGGCCCTCGCCCTGCTCGTGAGGGCCGCCCGCCTGGTGGGCGGCCGTGCCGGTGGCGGTCGGCTGCTGCTGCAGACCCGCCAGCCCCAGCACGAGGTCGTGCAGGCCGCGCTGCTCGCCGACCCCACCCGGGTGTCCGCTGCCGAGGCCGAGCGGCGCCGGGAGCTCGCCTACCCGCCGGCCACGGCCATGGCGGTGGTGTCGGGGCCGTCGGCCGCTGCGTGGATCGAGGCCCTCGGCCACCCCCACGACGTCGACGTGCTGGGCCCCGCCGACGGGCGCTGGCTGCTGCGGGCCGCCGACCACGCGGTGCTCTGCGACGCCATGGCCGCGGTGCCCCGGCCACCGGGGCGCCTCCGCCTCGAGGTCGATCCCCTCCGCCTCTGACCGGCCCGGCGTCGCCCCACCCCGAGCACGCTCACGCCGTTGCGGTTCCTGCAGCTTCCTGAGCCGGCTGATGGCGTTGTCTGCGGCTCAGGAGGTCCAGGCGGTGCGGCGGACCTCGTAGCAGGCGATCGCCGTCGCGGTGCCCACGTTGAGCGAGCCGATGCGGCCGAGCTGGGGGACGTACCCGATGGCGTCGCACGCGGCCAGCATCACCTTCGACAGGCCCCGGTCCTCGTGGCCCACGACCAGGCAGACGTCGCCGGACAGGTCGAGCTCGTGCAGCGGCACCGCGCCCGAGGCCAGCTCGACCCCCACCACCCGGTAGCCGTCGGCGCGGGCGGCGGCCACGGCCTGCTCGGGGCCCTCGTGGTCGGTCCAGGTGACGAAGCGCTGCGAGCCGAGCGCCGTCTTCTGCACCTTGGCGTCGGAGGGGGAGGGCGCTCCGACCAGCCACAGGTGGTCGACCGAGAACGCCGCCGCGGTGCGGAGGATGGCGCCCACGTTGAACGGGTTCGAGACCCCGTCGAGGAGCAGCCCGAGCCGCCCCTCGGTCGTGCGCCGGCGGTCGCGGTGGAGCCGCTTGAGCTCGGTGCCGCCCAGGTTGCGGGGGGCTTCGGCGTCGCCGTCGGCGCTCATCGGGCCGCCACCTGCAACAGGCGGTAGCCCGCCCGCGACACGAGGCGCTCGGTGGCCCAGCCCTCGCCCTCCATCCACGCGGCCAGCGAGTCGGCGCCGAGGTGGCGCTGCACCACGAGCCACGCCGAACCGTCCGGCGTGAGGCGGTCGAGCCAGTGGGTGAGCAGCCCGTGGAGGGCGGCCTTGCCGATGCGGATCGGCGGGTTCGACCAGAGGCCGTCGAAGCGCACGTCGGCCAGGGCGTCCACGTCGCCGGGGGCGCCGGCCGACGCCGTGCCGTGCTCGTCGACCACGACCGGATGGACGTTCGCAGCCCCGTTGGCCTCGGCGTTCTCGGCGCACAGGCCCACGGCCCGCTCGTTCACGTCGACCGCCCACACGCGGGCATCGGGGGCCCGCCGGGCGAGGGTGACGGCGATCGGCCCGTACCCGCAGCCGAGGTCGAGCACGTCGCCCATGGCGGCCGTGGGGTGGGGCGCCTCCTGCAGCAGGAGGCGGGTGCCGGAGTCGATCCGGTCGGTCGAGAACACGCCCCGGTCGGTGGTGAGCGACAGCTCGACGTCGGGCAGCGACAGCCCCACCGAGCGGCGCTGCGACGCCGCGGACGGCTGCCGGGCGAAGTACTGCGAGGAGGGGCCGGGCACCCGCCGACGCTACCCTTGGCGTGTGGCCCCGCACGAGATCCGGATCATCGGAGACCCCGTCCTGAAGCAGAAGGCAGCCGACGTCACCAAGGTCGACGGCGCCTTCCTCAAGCTGGTCGACGACATGTTCGTCACCATGTACGACGCGCCCGGCGTGGGCCTCGCCGCCCCCCAGGTGGGGGTGCAGAAGCGGTTCTTCGTCTACGACTACGACGACAAGCCGGGCATCATCCTCAACCCCACCATCGTCGAGGCGCGGGGCGAGTTCACCTTCGTCGAGGGCTGCCTGTCGGTGCCCGGGCTGAGCTGGGAGATCACCCGGCCCGACGAGATCCACGTGAAGGGCTTCGACCTCGACGGCAACGAGGTCGACCTCGAGCTCGACGAGTACGCCGGCCGGGTGTTCCAGCACGAGATCGACCATCTCGACGG
>CAMFLJ010000411.1 GCA_945957335.1 uncultured Actinomycetes bacterium
GCGCGGTGGCGGTCACGAGAGGCTCCCGGGACCCGAACCGGTGCCGGTGCCGGCGAGCTGGTCGAGCGCGGCGGCGACCTCGCTCACCGTCAACCACGGCTCGGGCGCCAGCACCTTGGCCACCTGCGGCGCGAACACCGGCGAGTGCACCACCACCTCGCGGGCGGGCCCGTCGGCCACGACCTCCCCCTCGGCCAGCACGACGGCCCGGTCGGCCACGTCGGCCACGACCTCCACGTCGTGGGTGGCGAGCACCACGGCCCGGCCCTCGGCGGCGAGGTCGGTGAGGATCCGGACCAGACGACGCTTGGCCGGGTAGTCGAGGCCGCGGGTGGGCTCGTCGAGCAGCACCAGCGGCGGCTCGGCGGCCAGCACCACGGCCAGGGCGAGCGCGAGGCGCTGCCCCTCGGAGAGGTCACGGGGGTGGGCCCGCCCGTCGATGCCCGGCACCAGCCGGTCGAGCACCGCCCGGGTGGTGCCCGGCGCCAGGTCGGCGTCGCGGTCACCAGCCGTGCACTCGGCGGCGACGGTGTCGTGGTACAGCAGCAGGCCGGCGTCCTGGGGCACGAGTCCGGCCGAGCGCACGACCTCGCGGGCGGGCATGGCGTGCGGCTCGCGGTCGCCGACGGTGACCCGACCCCGGCCCGGCACCTTCAGACCGACCAGGTGCGACAGCAGCGTCGACTTGCCGGCGCCGTTGCGCCCCATCAGGGCCACGATCTCGCCCGCCCGCAGCTCCAGGTCGACGCCACGCAGGGCGCTCACCGTGCCGTAGCTGGCGTGCAGCCCCTCGGACCGGGCCACGACCGCACCGCCGGCACCGGCACCGGCACCAGCCCCGGCCGCTGCTGCAGACGCCGACCCGGAGGCAGGAAGGGAGGCCGCCGCGGGGACGAGCGGCGCGAGCCGGGTGCGCAGCTCTCCGGCGGCCCGTCGGGCGTCGCGCACCGAGAGCGGCAGCGGCGACCACCCCGCCAGGCGGCCCAGCTCCACCACCGGTGGCGCCACGGGCGAGGTGGCGAGCACGGCCGACGGCTCACCGACGACGACGCCCTCGCCGGGACCGCCCACGAACACCACCCGGTCGGCGTACTGCACCACCCGCTCGAGGCGGTGCTCGGCCATGAGCACGGTGATGCCGAGGTCGTGCACCAGGCGGGTGAGGGCGGCCAGCACCTCCTCGGCGGCGGCGGGGTCGAGGGCGGAGGTCGGCTCGTCAAGCACCAGCACCCGGGGCCCGGCGGTGAGCACCGAGCCGATCGCCACCCGCTGCTGCTGCCCACCGGAGAGGGCGCCGAGCGGCCG
This sequence comes from uncultured Actinomycetes bacterium, assembly GCA_945957335.1. Taxonomy (GTDB): domain Bacteria; phylum Actinomycetota; class Acidimicrobiia; order Acidimicrobiales; family Acidimicrobilacustridaceae; genus CAMFLJ01. The sequence continues at coordinate 1,306 of CAMFLJ010000411.1, forward strand.
GTTGCGCAGCTCGTGCAGGCCCAGCAGGTCGAGCACGTCCTCGACCCGGCGGCGCATCACGTCGGGCGCCACGCCCAGGTTCTCCATCACGTGGGCGAGCTCGTCCTCGACCACGTCGGTGACGAACCCGGCGGCCGGGTCCTGGCCCACCAGGCCGACGACGTCGGCGAGCTCACGGGGAGGGGAGGTCTCGGTCGAGCGGCCGTCGACCCACACCCGGCCCTGCAGGGTGCCGCCCGAGAACCGGGGCACCAGGCCGTTGACCGCCCGCAGCAGCGTGGACTTCCCCGAGCCGGTGGTGCCCACGACGAGGCAGAGCTCGCCTTCGGGCACCTCGAAGTCGACGTCGACCAGCGTCGGCGCGGCGGCGTCGGGATAGGTGAAGGTGACGTGCTCGAAGCGGATCACGCGGCCACCTCCAGGGGCGGTCCGGCGACATCGGCGGCATCGGCGGACGACGGGGTGGTCGCCGGCGAGGCCAGGGTGGGCGGCTCGGGCGCCAGCCACGCCGGCAGGGCCGCCACCAGCACGCCGACGGCCGCAGCCACCGGCACCGCCGGCAGCTCGAGCGGGTACACCGACGGGTCGAGGGCGTCGCCGAGACGGCCGGACACGACCACGCCGACCACCGCGGCGACGCCGCAGAGCGACACCAGCCACTCGGCGACGAGCCACGGGTCGGGCCGGTAGCGGGTGCGGTCGCGGCGACGGCTGCCGATGGCGAGGGCGGCGGCGAGGGCCATGCCCCCGGCCACGAGCACGGGTGCCCGCAGGACGAACGGCACGCCCGGGTCGAGCACCCCGTAGGTGCCGAGGGCCACCAGCACGAGGCCGCCGAGGGTGAGCGCCGCCGCCCCCCGACGGACGGCCGGCGAGGCCTGGCCGTGGCGGCCGTAGCCGCGCGAGTCCATGGAGGCGGCGAGGGCGACGGCCCGTTCGAGCGCGCCCTCGAGCACCGGCAGCATCGACCCCCGCCACGCCGAGGGGCCCGACGTGGGCCGGCCCCGCAGGCGTCGGGCCTCACGCACCCGCCGCGAGGTGATGGCCAGCTGGGGGGCGAAGGTGAGCGCCACGGTGACGGCGACGCCGGCCTCGTAGAGGGCGTCGGGCAGCGCCCGCAGCATCCGGTAGGGGCTGCACAGGGTGTTGGCGGCGCCGACGCAGGCGATGACGACCGCCAGGCGGAAGCCCTGGTAGAAGGCGCCCACCAGCAGCTCGACGGTGACGGGCCCGCCGATGCTCACGCCTGCGGCCCAGCTCGGCAGCTCGACCGACGGCAGGGTGAAGAGCGTGGTGCCCGGGAGGCGGTTGCCGAACAGGATCGGGAAGATCATCCGGATGACGATCACCACGACGCCGATCTTCAGATAGCCGGCGAACGACATCGCCCATGGCGCGTCGCTGCGCCGGCTGACCACCACGAACGCCGCCACCGCCAGCACCAGGCCGAGCAGCCACGGGTTGGTGGTGCGCAGGGCGACGACCACCAGCCCGATGGCCCAGAGCCACCACGCCGCCGGGTGCAGCAGGCGGCGGGGCCGCGGCAGGCGGGCGGCGCTCATCCCTCGACCCGTGCCCGTCGGCGGCTGCGGGTGACCGCGCCCACGGCCAGGGCACCGGCGACGGCCACGGCCAGCGCCGGGCCGATCCAGCGGGCGGACGACGAGCCGGTCGACCCCGCCGGTTCGGCGGCGAGCTCCTCGGCAC
>CAMFLJ010000412.1 GCA_945957335.1 uncultured Actinomycetes bacterium
CGCGTCGACGCCGGGGTTGCGCGGTGCCAGCTCGGTGTCGGGCGGGATGACACCGAGCTCCTTCTGGCGGGCGAACCAGCGCTCGCGGGCGACGTCCCAGCCCTCGTCGTAGCGGCCTCGGTGGCGCTCGAGGTACTCGGCCGGCGCCTGGTGCGGCGCGTGGGTGGCGCCGAGCGCGAGGTAGGTGAAGAACGGCCGGTCGGGGCGGATCGAGACCGAGTCGTTGATGAACTCGATCGCCTTGTCGACCAGGTCCTCGGTGAGGTGGTAGCCCTCCTCCGGCGTGCGGGGCGGGTCGATGCGGTGGTTGTCGTAGGTGAGGTCCGGCGTGAACTGGTCGGTCTCGCCGTCGAGGAACCCGTAGAAGCGGTCGAAGCCTCGCTGCAGCGGCCAGTCCTCGTAGGGGCCGGCGGCCGAGGCCTCGTGCATCGGGCACAGGTGCCACTTGCCGAGCATGAAGGTCGTGTAGCCGGCGCCCCGCAGGACCTCGGCCATGGTGGCGGCCTCGTCGGACACCCGCCCGGTCATGTGCGGGAACCCGGTGTTGAAGTTGGAGATGGCACGCATGCCGACGGTGTGGTGGTTGCGCCCGGTGAGCAGCGCGGCGCGGGTGGGCGAGCACAGCGGCGTCACGTGGAAGTTCGTGTAGCGCAGGCCCCCGGCGGCCAGGCGGTCGATGTTGGGGGTGGGCAGGTCCGAGCCGAAGCAGCCGAAGTGCGAGAAGCCGAGGTCGTCGAAGAGCACGACGACGACGTTGGGGGCGTGGTCGCCCGGGTGCGCCGGCTCGGGCCACGACGGGGTGGACTCGGCGACGGTGCGGCCGATGGTGCCGCCGAACGGGGTGCTCACGACGCGCCTCCTGGGGTGGGGTCGATGGCTGCTTCGAGCGAGGCGTTGCGGGCGTGCACCCGGGGGGCGGTGGCGTCGTGGGTGGTCACCCAGAAGGTGCCCTCGACGATGGCGGCCACGATCAGCTCCGCCACCTCGGCAGGCGGCATGGCCGTGGTGCCCATCATCGCCTCGAGGTCCGACATCGGGATGTGGGCCGGGGCCGGCAGGCCGAGGTGGGCCGGGGCGTTGCGGGTGCTCTCGAACACGAGCGTGTCGACCAGCTCCGGGCACACGCAGGTGACGCCCACCCCGGTGCCGCGCAGCTCGCCGGCCAGCGCCTCGGTGAGGCCCACGACCCCGTACTTGGTGGCGTGGTAGACGCCGAGCCCGAACGCGGCGTGGAGGCCGGCCTCCGACGCGGTGTTGACAACGTGGCCCTCGCCGGCGGCGACCATGTCGGGCACGAAGGTGTTCACGCCGTAGCCGACGCCGAGGAGGTTCACGCCGACCTCCCAGTCCCAGACCTCGGGGCGGGTCTTCCAGGTGGCACGACCGGCCGCCACGCCGGCGTTGTTGCAGAGCACGTGCACGGTGCCGAAGGCCTCGTTGGCGGCCTCCTTGAGGCCCCTGACCTGCGCGGCGTCGGCGACGTCGGTGTGCACGGCGAGCACCTTGCCGGGGTGGGCCTCGGCGAGCTCGGCGGCCCGCGCCTCGAGCACGGGCTGCTCGACGTCGGCCATCACCACCGACATGCCCTCGGCGAGGAACCGGCCGCTCAGGGCCAGGCCGATCCCCGACGCGGCACCGGTCACGACGGCGACCCTGCCTTCCAGCTGGTCCACGGTGTCCTCCCTGCGCAGACCCGCTCCGAGCAGGTTCTGTCTCCACGTGTGACACTAGTTGCGGGGTGCGGCCGCCGCTGGCCGACCATGGGGAGGACCGATGACCGAGACCCGCCGCGTGGCCCTCGTGGCCGATGCCGCCCACTACGTCGGGCCCGACCTGGCCCGCATGCTCGCCGCCACCGGTCACGACCTCGTGCTGGGCGAGCCGTCGGCCGACCTGGTGGCCGAGCTCGAGGCCGCCGGCGCCGCCGTCGAGGCGGTCACGGGCGTGGCCAACCTGTCGAAGGCCGGGTCGTCGGAGGCGCTGGTGGCCGCGGCCACGGCCCGCTTCGGGCGCATCGACGCCGCCGTGATCGCCAGCGGCCGCATCGTCACCGGCCGGTTCACCCGCTCGTCGGTCGAGGACCTCGACAAGGTCGTCGCCGGCTGCCTCCACGCGCCGTACCACTTCATGCGCAACGTGGTGCCGGTGATGGTCGAGCAGCGCTCCGGCCAGGTGCTCGTCATCACCAGCGCGTCGGCGGCCCGCCCCACCCCGGGGGCGCCGCTCTACTCCGCCGCCCGGGCCGGGGCCACCATGCTCGCCCGCAACGTCGCCGACGAGGTCGCCCGCGACAACGTGCAGGTCAACGCGGTCGGCACCAACTTCATGGATTTCCCCGAGTTCCTGGCCGCCACCGGCGCCACCGACCCCGAGGTGCGGGCCAAGGTCGAATCGCAGGTGCCGCTGCGCCGGCTCGGCTCGATGGAGGAGTTCGCCAGCTTCTGCCGCGTGTTCCTCGACGGCACCAGCACCTTCACCACCGGCCAGTTCGTGGCCTACGCCGGCGGCTGGGCCTGACCCACGCCACGCCCACCCCACCCCACCCCGGTGGCTCGATTCGCGCCCCTCTGGGGGCCTCGAACGAGCCAGGGACCCGACCAATGGCTCGATTCGCGCCCCCATGGGGGCCGGGAACGAGCCATGGGGTGGGGTCAGGGGCCGAGGACGCCGAGGAGCTGCTCGGAGCCGATCACGCTGGCGCCACGACGGCGCGCGCCGTCGGCCACCCGCCGGTCGCTCGAGGCCACCGTCACCGGCCGATCCGCGGGGAGCGCGTCGAGCAGGGCCAGCAGCTCGTCGTCGGCCTCGACGCCGGGGGCGGTGAAGCGCACCTGCACACCCCTCGGCCGTGACTCGCCCGGCAGGCCGCTGCCGATGTCGGCACCGTCGAACACGACGACCACCGCGCAGCCGGTGCGGGCGGCGAGGGCGTCGAGGGCGTCGATCAGGCGCTTGCGCTGGGCGGACAGGGCGAGGGTGGGCCAGCCCTTGAGCGACACGT
>CAMFLJ010000413.1 GCA_945957335.1 uncultured Actinomycetes bacterium
GCCGTAGACCTCGCAGTAGGAGGCCTGGATCGGGTGGGCGCCCTGGCAGGCGATCTCGACTGTGAGGTGGTCGCCGTCCCACCACGCCAGCACCCGGCGGGGCTCGATCGGTGCGGGGGCCAGGCGCTGGTTGGCGGTGGTGGTGGTGACCACCACGTCGCAGCCCTCGAACGAGAGGGGCTCGGGCAGCCCGGGCACGGCGAGGGCGACGTTGGTGCCGACCTCGGGGTGCAGCACCACCTCGTCGGTGAGCGCTTCGGCCATGTCGACGACAGCCGGCAGCGGGTCGAGCTCGACGACGACCAGCTCGGCGGCGTCGACGGCCTGGCCGCGGGTCTCGGCCACCACGGCCACGACGGGCTCGCCCACGAAGCGCACGACGCCGTCGGCCAGGATCGGCCGGGCCATGCGCTGGTCGATGAAGGCGATGGGCAGCATCGGCGGCAGGTCGAGGTCGGCGGCGGAGACCACCGCCAGCACCCCGGGTGCGGCCTCGGCCTCCGACGTGTCGATCGACGTGATGCGTGCGTGGGCCATCGTCGAGCGGACGAACGCGACGTGGGCGGTGCCCTCGCGCACGACGTCCTCGACGTAGGTCCCCCCGACGGTGAGGAGCGCCGGGTCCTCGCGGCGCACCACCCGGTTCCCCAGGATGCTCATGGGCGGCGACCGTACCGGCCCTCGCCGCGCCGTGCTCGGGAGGGCCGCCGGGCCCAGGCCGTACGCTGTGGCCCTTCGCCCGAGTAGCTCAGTCGGCCAGAGCACCTGTCTTGTAAACAGGCGGTCGAGGGTTCGAATCCCTCCTCGGGCTCCACCCGCCACGCGGCCACGGCCCCGGCGGTCCGGCCCCGACGGCCCCGCCCCGGCGGCTCGGGCTCAGCGGCCCTCGTAGGGGTCGAAGGTGATGAGCCCGTCGGCCACCGTCACCTCGCCGAGGTAGAGGCGGCGCTGGCCGTTGCGGGTGTCGACCTTGCCGGGCAGCCAGGCGTGGTAGCCGAGCGCCACGGTGTCGCCGGCCACCACCACGGTCTGGCCGCCCGGGCCCTTGGCATCGGCGGTCGAGGCGTGCAGGGGCTGGTCGAGCGGCTTGGTGCAGGGGCCGGTCACGCTCTCGCAGACGGCGTAGCCGATGGCGTAGTGCTCGGTGGCCCAGTCGTTGCCCGAGTAGAAGAGGAACAAGGTGCCGTCGATCTCGGCCATCTCCGGCGCCTCGACCACGCCGTCCTCCCACGCCTGGTCGGCAGTGAGCAGCTGGGTCGGCTCGCCGGTGACGCTCAGCAGGTCGGCGCTCAGCGGGGCCGACCAGATCGAGGTGGGGAGCCCGCAGCAGTTCCCGTCGGCCTTGTAGACGAGGTGGGGCTGGCCGTCGACGGTGACCATCGAGGCGTCGATCGCCCCGCCCAGGTCGAGCGGGCACATCAGCGGCTCAGTCGAGTCGTCGACGAACGGGCCGGTGGGCGACGACGACACCGCCCGTCCCACGCACTGGTGGTCCGTGATCCCGTAGATCGAGTTGTAGAGCATCACGTAGGTGCCGTCGGCCCGGCGGTACACCGACGGGGCCCACACCGCGCCCGGCTTCGTCCACGACGCCAGGTCGGGCATGGCGTCGCCGAGGTACTCCGCGGTGTCGCTCGAGACCGACCGCGACACCGGGATGTTGGCGCCCTGCACGTTGGTCGCGTAGGCGTACACCTCGGTGCCGTCGATGAGCACGAACGGGTCGGCGAAGTTGCCGTTGCCGACGGGCACGCCCTTCTGGAGCGAGCCCAGGAGCTGCACGGTCACCGTGGTGTCGGGCGCGATGCCCATCACCGGGCGGCGGTCGCCGGGTGCGCTCGTCACGGCCGGGCCGCCGAGCCCGTCGTCGTGGCGGGCCCGGGCGATCAGCGCGGTGCCCACCAGCGCCAGCGCGACCACTGCCAGGAGGATCAGCCGCCGCGGCCGGGCACGCACCATCGGTGCGAGGCTAACGCCGGCCACCGGGCCGGCCGGGACCCCGGGTTGCACCCCCGGCCCCGGTGGCGGCTAGGCAATGGACCCGGCGCGGAGGGCGCGTCGGAGCGCACACCAGGGGGAACGCACATGCGACGGTTCGAGGGCAAGGTCGTGCTGGTGACGGGCGCGGCGTCGGGCATCGGCGCCGCCACCGTCGAGCGGCTCGCCGAGGAGGGCGCCACGCTGGCCTGCGTCGACGTGCAGGCCGACCTGGTGGAGGAGGTCGCCGACACCGCCCGTGCGGCGGGCGCGAGCGCCCGGTCGTGGGTGTGCGACATCTCCGACGAGGACGCCGTGAACCGCACCGTCGAGGAGATCGTGGCCACCTACGGGCGCCTCGACGTGCTCTGCAACATCGCGGGGCTCATGCGCACCGGCCACAGCCACGAGGTGCCCAAGGAGCAGTGGGACCTCGTCATCGGCATCAACCTCACGGGCACCTTCCTGGTGACCAAGGCGTGCCTGCCCCACCTGCTCGAGACCAAGGGCAACATCGTGATGGCGGCCTCGACCTCCAGCCTGTCGGGCCACCCCTACATGCTCGCCTACTCGGCCTCCAAGGGCGGGATCATGTCGATGACCTACACGCTCGCCATGGAGTACGCCCGCCGCGGCCTCCGGGTGAACGCCGTTGCCCCCGGCGGCATCGAGACCCCGCTGCACGCCGCCACCGGCACGATGCTCCCGCCGGACTCCGACTGGTCGCTCTTCGAGCGCATCTCGCCCGTCGACCAGACCCGCGGCCCCGAGACGGTGGCCAGCACCATCGCGTTCCTGGCCTCCGACGACGCCTCGCACGTCAACGGCGAGTACATCCGCGTCGACGGCGCCACCCTCGCCTAGCGCCGAGGTGCGACAGGCGCGATCGGACGACACCACCGGGCGCGGCCGGGCTACGTTCCCCCGCCGGGGAGAACCGTCGACGGCCGGGGACAGGGGCTGTCTCTTATACACATCTCCGAGCCCACGAGACTAAGGCGAATCGCG
>CAMFLJ010000414.1 GCA_945957335.1 uncultured Actinomycetes bacterium
CGTCGAGGCGTCCGGAGCAGACCTCCTCGAAGGCCTCGTTCCAGTGCGTCATCGACGGGCCTCCACCGAACTGCATGTTCAGGCCCTTGCGCTTGGCGGTCATGGTGTGGAGGTGGTCGCCCTCGGGCGGGCCGCCGGCCGAGAAGACCCGGGTGCTGCGCTCGCACCCCTGCACGATCGTGTCGAGCACGCCCGGCACGCCCACGCACTCGAACACCACGCAGCCGGGCAGGTCGAGCAGGCCCATGATGTCGCGCACCGGCTCGGGCGAGCCGAAGGCGACCTGGCGCCAGCCCTCCCAGGGCGACACCTCGGCCGGGTCGATCACCACGTCGGCGCCCATCTCGAGCGCGGTCTGGCGGCGGCTGGCCACGAAGTCGACCGCCACGATGGGCCCGACGCCCAGGCGCTTCAGCGACGCGATCGCAGAGAGGCCGATGGCGCCGCAGCCGATGACGAGCGGCACCTCCTTGGCCGTCACATTCGCCCGGTTCACGTACGACCAGCCGACGGAGATGGCGTCGGCGATCGAGACGAGCTCGTTCGGCAGGTCGCCCGGCACCTGCTGGGCCATGCCCTCGGTGAGGAGGAAGTACTCGCCGAAACCACCCGGCGCGTCGTTGGCCTGGCCGATCACGCGCACCTGGTCGCCGAGCAGCAGCGCGGGGATGGAGCTCACCCGCGACCCGATGGCGAACTTCCTCTGCGTGCCGAGCCCGTAGTCGACGACCTCGGCGCAGTACTCGTGGCCCATGACGATGTCGGCGTCGGGGTCGTACTTCGACAGGCCGGTGTCGTCGGTGGCGTCGGCGTCGGGATGGTCCATGAAGTGCAGGTCGGACGCGCAGATGCCGCAGGCCAGCGACCGCACGAGGATCTGGCCGGGGCCCGGCGTGGGGTCGTCGGTCTCGCGGACCTCGATCCGGCCGTTCCTCAACACCGCTGCGCGCATCGGTCCTCCCTGGGCCTCGCCCGCCACCTCGACGACGAGCGGCGGTCCCGGTGAGACGGTAGCGCCATACAGGACGTAGTGTCCTGAAACCGACACCGAGGCGCCCGGACGTGCCCGGCCGGCCTCTGCCTAAGGTGGCCGTCCGTGCCGGCCGACTCCTCGGCGCACGACGACACGACACGACGCAGGGGGTGGGTGATGGCCGATCTGACCGGTCGCAGGGCACTGGTCACCGGTGGTGGCACGGGCATCGGCTTCGGCTGCGCCGAGCGGCTGCTCGCCGCGGGAGCGGCGGTCACCATCGCCGGTCGGCGCGGCGACGTGCTGGAGGAGGCCGCCGGCCGCCTGGAGGGCGACGTCACCACCGTGGTGTGCGACATCACCGACGAGGAGCAGGTCGCCAACGCCGTGGGCGTCGCCGCCGCCGGGGGCAACCTCGACGTGCTCGTCGCCAACGCCGGCTCGGGCTACCCGGGCTCGGTGCTCACCATGGACGCCTCGGCCTGGCAGTTCTGCCTCGAGCTCAACGTGGTCGGCACCGCGCTGTGCACCAAGCAGGCCGCCCTGGTCATGAAGGACCACGGCGGCGGCAGCATCGTCGCCATCTCCTCGACCTCGGGGACCAAGGTGCAGCCCTGGCTGGCGGCGTACGTGGTGTCGAAGGCGGGGCTCGACCAGTTCGTGCGCTGCGCCGCCATCGAGCTGGCGCCCCACGGCATCAGGGTCAACAGCGTGCAGCCCGGCTACGTGCCGACCGAGACCATGCAGGCGGCCACCAGCGACGAGCTCCACGCCCGGCTGGTGCGGGCCACGCCGCTCGGCCGCCCGGGCAGCGGCGCCGACATCGGCGACACGGTCGTGTTCCTGTCGAGCGACGAGGGCTCGTGGATCACCGGGCAGGACATCGGCGTCGACGGCGGCCTGAACATCCCGGTCATGCCGTCGATGGCGCCCATCGCCGAACGGCTCTACGGACCCGAGCTGGTCGCCGAGGTCGGCATCCCCGACCTGACGGCCCTCAACGAGGCGGGCCCGTCGTGACCACGTGGGACGACCAGCTCACGACCGCCACCGAGGCATGGCGGGCGTTCTGCCGCCAGCTCGAGTCGACCGGTGTCGAGGCGCTGGAGAAGACGCTGACTCACGACGAGGTCGACCTGGCCGAGGGCCTGCGCCACGTCGCCCGCATGTCGACCCTCGTGCTGATGGGCAGCCTCGAGAACAAGGATCCGGCGCACCCCTACCTGTGGCCGGCGCTCGACCCCCACCGCAAGATGGGCGGTGACAACCCGCAGGGCCTCTACCTCTCCGGGCCGATCAACGGCACCGACACGTTCCGGCTGCGGGCGAGCGGTGGGTCGGCCCGTTGGCTGTCGATCATCGTGGGCCAGAACGGGCCGCCGCCGTTCGGCAGCGCGCTGTTCCTGCCCGACCTCGTGCGCGACGCCGACGGCGGCTTCGAGGTGATCGCCTCTCCCGACCCGCAGCCGGGCAACTGGCTGCGCACCGACGAGCGCTCCACCGGCCTGCTCGTGCGCCAGTTCTTCCCGACCCCCGACGACGTGGTGCCGATGGAGCTCACCCTCGAGAACGTCACGGCCGGCGACGCGCCCCCGGCCCCGCTCGGGCTCGACCGCGTGGTGTCCGGCATCGAGCGGGCCACCGGCATGTACGCGTTCATGCTGCCGATGATGCAGGGCGAGCTGCTCGACAAGGCGGTGAACACCTTCGTCACCGACATCGGCGACCCGACCTCCACCAGCGGCGGCGTGCCCGGCGGCAACGCCGTCACGGCGCGGTGGGCGATCGAGCCCGACGAGGCGCTGCTGGTCACCGTGACCCCGCCCGAGCCCTGCGCCTACTGGGACGTGCAGGTCGGCAACGGCTGGTACGAGTCGTTCGACTACCGCCGGGTCTTCTCCGGCCTCACCTGCGAGGGAGCGGTGTTCGCCGAGGACGGCTCGTTCACCCTCGTCGTGTCCGATCGCGACCCTG
>CAMFLJ010000415.1 GCA_945957335.1 uncultured Actinomycetes bacterium
GTTCTCGGCGGTGCCGAACACGGGCACCCCCTCGCGGCCGAACCGGTACTTGAGGGCGACGTGCAGGCCGCTCAGGTCGACCCAGTGGTCGGGGTGGGCATGGCTGAGCACGACGCCGGCCAGCTGCTCGATCGGCACGTGGCGCTGGAGGTTGGCGAGACAGCCCGGACCGAGGTCGACGGCCACGAACGTCCCCTCGTGGCCGACGAGGTACCCGCTGCACGGGCAGTCGGGCGCCGGGTAGCTGCCCGAGCAGCCGAGGACGGTGAGGCTCAGCCCCACGACACCGCGCCCACGTCGTCGAGCTCGGGGCCGAGCAGCTGGCGACCGAGGCGGCGGAACACCTCGACGTCGCCGGACGACTCGAAGCGGTGCCGTCCGGGGCGCTCCCCCGCGGGCCGGGCCAGGTCGAGCTCGCCGAGCAGGGCCCGCACCCGGAAGGCGGTCTCGTCGGCCGAGTCGACCAGCACGACCTCGCGGCCCATGACGTCGCTGATCGTCCGGGCGAGGAACGGGTAGTGCGTGCAGCCGAGCAGCAGCGTGTCGACCGTGGCGTCGACCAGCGGCGCCAGGAGGCGCTCGGCCAGCACGTGCACCTGGTCGGAGCTGGTCTCGCCTCGCTCGACGAACTCGACGAAGCCGGGGCACGCCGCGCACGTGAGCTTCACACCGGGATGGGCCTCGGCGACGGCCTGCTGGTAGGCCCCCGAGCCGATGGTGCCGACCGTGCCGATGACGCCCACGTGGCCGTTGCGGGTGGCGGCGACGAGCGACCGGACGCCCGGCTCGATGACCCCGACCACTGGCACCGGCGAGAGCTGCTGCAGCTCGCCGAGCGCGGCGGCGGACGCCGTGTTGCACGCCACGACCACGAGCTTCACGTCGTGGTCGGCGAGGAGGTGCTCGGTGATCTGGTGGGCGAAGCCGCGCACCTCGTCGAGCGGCCGCGGCCCGTACGGGTAGCGGCCGGTGTCGCCGACGTAGACGAGGTCCTCGTCGGGGAGCAGGTCGATGAGCGCCCGCGCCACCGTGAGCCCGCCGAACCCGCTGTCGAACATCCCGATGGGGCGCGGATCCACGCCGCCGAGGGTACCCCCGGCCCTGTCCCGGGCAGGCGACGCCCACCCGGCGACGGCGATCGATCAGCCGGTGAAGCGGGGCGTGGCCACCACGGCCTCCACCGCCGGGCCCGGGGCCGGCGGCAGGCACGACGTGTCACCGACGGTCCAGGCCACGACGATGCTCCCGTCGCCGCCCTGGACGTCGATCGAGATCGACCCGCCGGACGGCACCAGGCTGGCGCCACCACCGCCGCCCCCACCGACGCCGTTCCACAGGAACCCCATCCCCGAAGCGACGAAGCCGCTGGCGCCCGTGCCACCGCCACCGCCGCCCCCGACGCCTCCTCCACCACCGCCGCCGGGCCCGAACCCGTCCGGAGCCGGCACGGTGCCGGGGGCACCGGTGCCCCCGCTGGACGCGGTGCCCGACGCGCCGGCGACGCCCGTGAGGTTCTCGGGATCGGTCTGGTCGACGCCTCCCGCGCCACCTGCCCCACCTGCGCCGGCGACGCCCGCGGAGCCACCGCCGCCGTTCCAGGAGGTGAGGTCGACCGACCGCTCCGGGTCGTCGACCGTGCGACCACCGGGCTGGCCGGCGTCACCGCCCGCGCCACCGGCGAGCGTGTTGCCACCGACGGCACCGCCACCGCCGCCACCACCGCCCGCCGCGACCAGCAACGGGGTGGAGCCGCGCCACACCCAGGTGGCCCCGCCGCCACCGCCACCGGTGATCGGTCCGTCGAAGTCCTGCGAGTCGACGACCCCGCCGTCGCCGCCACCACCGACACCACCCTGCCCCGCAGCCACCGCCGCGACGCCGGCTGCCGCAGGCACGATCGGTGCGGGTCGCGCGCCGTCGGCGCCGGCTGCCCCGACCTGGAGGTCGAGCACCTCGCCCGGCGTGACCACGAGCGTGGCGGACACGCTGGAGGCCCGACCGCCGGGGGCCACCTCCTCGATCATGAACGGGCCTCCACCACCGGCCCCACCGGCACCACCTCGCGCCACGAACGACGCGCACCGCACGCCGGCCGGGACGGTCCACGCGCCGGAGCCCGGTGCGGCCACCGGGCTGGTCGACTCGGCACCCGCACCCGGGGCGCCGCCCAACGCCAGCGCCACGGTGCCCGCTCCGGCCAGCACGACCGCCGCTCCCCGTCGACCCGTCAGACCACGAACCTTCGAGCCCATCTCCGCCTCCGCACGCTCGGCTCGCCACCGCGAGATCGGTGAGAGCTTCGCACGGCCACGGCCGGCGGACGGCGCCCGGTGGGCGACGAGTGGGCCTAGAAGTAGATGATCTTCTCGGCGCGGGCGACGACCTCGTCGATGTCGTCGGTCCACGCGCCGGTGGAGAGGTACTTCCAGCCGCCGTCGCACACGACGAACACGACCGTGCCGCTCTCGATCTCGGTGGCCACCTTGCGGGCCCCGGCGAGCGCCGCCCCGGCCGAGATGCCGGCGAAGATGCCGCACTGCTCGGCCAGCATCCGGGTGCCCTCGATCGACTCCTTGGGTCGCACGACGCGCTTGCGGTCGAGCAGCTCGGTGCCGCCCCACTTCTCGTACACCGGCGGGATGTAGCCCTCGTCGAGGTTGCGCAGGCCCTCGACCTTCTCGCCGAGCGGCGGCTCGACGGCGATCACCTTGATCTCGGGGTTCTGCTCCTTGAGGAACGTGCCCACGCCCATCAGGGTGCCGGACGTGCCCAGGCCGGCGACGAAGTGGGTGATCTCGGGGCAGTCGGCCCAGATCTCGGGGCCGGTGGTCTCGTAGTGCGCCCGGGGGTTGGCCTCGTTGGCGTACTGGTAGAGGAACGCCCACTCGGGGTTCTCGTCGGCCAGGGCGATGGCC
>CAMFLJ010000416.1 GCA_945957335.1 uncultured Actinomycetes bacterium
CGCCTGCACCCGGCCGTGCTCGAGGGCGAGGCCGTCGGCGCCGCGGTGCGACTCGAAGCGCGCCCCCAGCCAGTCGCCGCCGCCGAGGGTGAGCGGGGCAGCGTGGAGGTGGGCGGTGTAGTCGACGCTCACCCCACCGATCGGCATGGCGTGGCGGGTGAACGGCGACGGCGGGAACCAGTCGAGGATCATCGTCAGCCACGCGGCGTCGACGACCTGCGGCTCGCGGGGCCGCACCCACCCGCCCACCCGGGCCACGGCCGAGCTGCTGAACGGCACGTCGGCGGGGTCGAGCAGGGCCTCGGCGTGCTCGAAGTGCAGCACGCCCGCCGGCGGGTGGAACGGCTCGCACTCGGTGAGCGGCGGCAGGTCGAGCGGCTCGGCGGTGTCCCAGTCGTCGCTCGCCACCGGTGCCGTGGCGGTGACGCGCACGAGGGCCACCCGGCGGTGCACCTGGGTGACCTCGACGGTGGCGGTGGTGACGGTGCGCCCCGAGCGCTCGACCGTCACCGCCAGCTCGACGGGGCCCACCGTGCCGGGCCGCAGGAACGTGGTGCTCACCGTGCGCACGGCGCGTCCCGGGGCCTCGGCCTCGACGGCGCGCACCGCCATGGCCGCCAGCATCCCGCCGTGCACGCCGCGCAGCGACGCCCACCGCTCGCCGACCAGTCCGTCGTAGGTGCCGGGGGTGCCGGGCCGGGGCCACACCGCGGTGCTGCGCTCGACGTAGGTGGCGCCCGCCGCGCCGAGCAGCGTGGCGGGGACGACCTCGGCCGTCACGACAGGCGCTCGTAGATCGTGGCGTTGGCGATGCCGCCGGCCTCGCACATGATCTGCATCCCGTAGCGCTTGTCGCGCTGCTCGAGCGCGTTGAGCAGCGTGGTGGCCAGCCGGGCACCGGACGCCCCGAGCGGGTGGCCGAGGGCGATGGCGCCGCCGTTCACGTTGACCTTGGCCAAGTCGGCGCCGGTCTCCCGGGCCCACGCCAGCACCACCGAGGCGAACGCCTCGTTGACCTCGAACAGGTCGATGTCGCGCAGGGTGAGGCCGGCCTTGGCCAGCGCCTTGTAGGTGACGGGGATGACCGCGGTGAGCATGAAGAGCGGGTCGTCGGCCTCGACCGCGGTGGTGTGCACGCGGGCCCGGGCGTGCAGCCCGAGCTCGGCGGCCCGACCGGCGTCGGCGATCAGCAGCGCGGCGGCGCCGTCGGTGATCTGCGAGGAGGTGCCGGCGGTGATCGACCAGTCGATCTGCGGGAAGCGCGCCTCCAGGCGCTCGTCGACGAACGCCGGCCGCAGCGCGGCCAGACCTTCGAGGGTGGTGGCCCGCAGGCCCTCGTCGGCATGGACGAGGTGGCTCCCACCGTTCTCGTCGTGCACCGTGACGGGCACGACCTCGCGGGCGAAGGCACCCCAGCCGGCGGCGCCCCGTGCCAGCTCCTGCGAGCGCAGCCCGAAGTCGTCGAGCTCCTGGCGCGACACGTTCCACTTGGCGGCGATCAGCTCGGCGGCCACGCCCTGGCTCACCAGCCCCTCCGGGTAGCGCTCGGCGAACGCCCGCCCGTCGAGGTCCCACGCCCCGGCGGCGGGCGAGCCCATCGGCACCCGGCTCATCGACTCGACCCCGCCCGCGATCACCAGGTCGTAGGCACCGGCCTGGATGCCCTGGGCCGCGAACGAGATCGCCTGCTGCGACGACCCGCACTGCCGGTCGACGGTGGTGGCGGGCACCCGCTCGGGGAACCCGGCGGCGAGCACGGCGCGGCGCCCGACGTTGAACGCCTGCTCGCCCACCTGGCTCACCGTGCCGACGATGACGTCGTCGACGAGCCCGGCGTCGATGCCGGTGCGCTCGACCAGCGCCCGCAACGGCGTGGCCAGCAGGTCGACGGGATGCACGGTCGCCAGCGCTCCGGTGCCCTTCCCCTTGCCCAGCGGTGTGCGCACCGCGTCGACGATCACTGCGTCCCTCATGTGAGTGCCTCCCTGTCCCCGAGGTGAGTCCTCTGACAAAACTGACTGTAGGGACGTGGGTCTCTTCACGCAACCCGCAAATGCGTCACACCTCCCGCCCGCGCCCGGCGCTCACATCCCGTTCTCGTGGAGGTCTCCTGTCACCGGCGACCGGAAACCTCCACGAGAACGGGCGAAGCCGGCGTGAGGGTCAGGCGGGGGGTGACTCGACCCAGGCGAAGGTGAGGTCGCGCCGGGTGCGGAAGCCCAGGCGTTCGTACACGCGGCGGGCCGCCTCGTTGCCGTCGGCGACGTGCAGGAACGGCACCTCGCCGCGCTCGAGGATGCCGAGCGCCACCTGCCGGGTGAGCGCGGCCGCCAGCCCCCGGCCCCGCGCGTCGGGGTGGGTGCACACCGCCGAGATCTCGGTGTGGCCGTCGAGGTGGAGGCGCTCGCCGGCCAGGGCGAGGAGCCGGTCGTCGGCGTCGAGGTGGCCCCAGTAGCGGCCCATCTCCATCGTCCGCTCGGCGAAGGGACCGGGCCGGGTGAGCTCGACGAGCGCCAGCACCTCGCCGACGTCGTCGGGCCCGAGCAGGCGCAGCGCAGGCTCGTCGACGGTGGTGAACGACGGCTCGAGGGCCGCCGCCGACACGGTCATCTGGTGCCCGGTGCCCCGGTGGTGCACCGTCCAGCCCGGCGGAGGTGCGGGCACCTCGGCACGGAACAGCGCCACCCCGGTGGAGGGACCGACCAGCGCGGCGAGGTCGGCCCAACCGCCCTCGTCGAGCACGTCGACGCCGGCCCACACCGACACCTCGGGCGGGTAGCGCCGGGCCCGGCCCACGACCTCGGCCAGCTCCGCGTGGGCCGTGGTGAGCGCCGCCCACACGGCGTTGTCGAGGGGATGGTCGTCGGCCACGGCCGCATGTTCTCACCCACGACCCACGTTCCTCTGAAC
>CAMFLJ010000417.1 GCA_945957335.1 uncultured Actinomycetes bacterium
GCGGTGACGGTCGGCAGCCGGAGCGTGTGGCCCGGCGCGTGCTCTCAGCCGCCGAAGCGGTGGATCAGCCGCCGGGTGATGACGGCCACGCCGATCCACACCGGCGCCGACAGCGCCATGGCGGCGACGATGCCCCGCATCGACTCGAGCCCGTCCCGCAGGTCGATGACGAGGTCGTCATCGCGTTCGGCGGTGCTGCCGGAGGCGGCCTGGCGCTCGTCGGTCGAGGTGCTCACAACAGACATTGTTAACCGACAAGACTCGCGAGTGACGGATGTCATCGTCCGCCGCCCGCCTCCGGGGTCCGGCCCGGCGGTGGAGCGGGGGCGCCGGAGGGGGTCGGTAGTGTTCGTGTGCGCCGCCGCCGGGTGGCGGTGGAGGCCACGGCGCGACGGCGTCCCGGGCCGGACGGAGGACTGACGTGCGGGTGCTGATCGCTCACAGGTGGTATGGCACCCACGTGCCGTCGGGCGAGGACCGCGCCGTCGAGGAGGACATCCGCGAGCTCACCGACGCCGGGGTCGAGGTCTTCTGCTCGATGCCCGAGGGCGCCGGCCCCTCGCCGGGCGGGCTCGAGCCCAGCAGCCGGTTCTCCCGCTACTCGCCCATCGAGATCGTCAAGAGCGGCGCCCGCCTGCTCGACCACGTGCAGCCCGACCTCGTCCACCTGCACAACCCGTACCCCGAGTACATGGCGCTCGTCCGCGAGCTGCGCCGCCGCGACGGCATCCCGCTGGTGCACACGATCCACAACCACCGGCTGGTGTGCCCCGCCGGCTCGGCGTTCCGCGACGGCCATGCCTGCACCGACTGCGTGGGCGAGCGCTTCCCGGTGTCGGCCGTGCGCCACCGCTGCGTCAACGGCAGCGCGGTGAAGAGCCTCGCCATGGGCACGATGGTCCGCCTGAGCGGGCGCTCGGTCGACGCCGCCGACCTCCGCATCGCCATCAGCGAGCACCTCGCCCGTCGCCTCGAGGCCGAGTCCCACCCGGGCGACGGCCCGGTCGCCGTGCTGCACAACGCCGTCCGCGACCCGCTCGCCGCGTCCGAGGCGCCGTCGGCCGCCGCCCTCCCTCCCGGCCCGTTCATCTTCTTCGCCGGCCGCCTCAACGAGACCAAGGGCGTCGACCTGCTGCTGGAGGCCTTCGCGGGGGTGCCCACCGCCACCGGAGTGCACCTGGTCGTCGCGGGGGAGGGGCCGATGCGCGAGCAGGTCCTCGCCGCCGCCGCCATCGACCCCCGCATCCACTTCGTCGGCCAGGTCGGCAGCGCCCAGGCCCACGGCTGGATGGCCGCGTCGTCGGCCGTGGTCGTGCCGTCGGTGTGGGACGAGCCGTTCGGCCTCACCGCCGCCGAGGCGCTCGGGTGCGGTGTGCCGGTCATCGTGACCGACCGCGGCGCCCTGCCCGAGGTCGTCGGCGAGCGAGGCACCGTCGTGGAGGCCACCGTCGAGGGGCTGCGCGGCGGCCTCGCCGCGGTGGAGGCCGAGCCCTCCGCCGAGGTGCGCCGCCTCGCCCGCGAGCGGTGGGAGACGATGTTCTCGCCCCAGACCCGCGGCCCGGCGCTGCTCTCGCTCTACCAGCGGGCCCTCGGACGGGACAGCTGACCGGGTGGGCGACCTCAAGGACCGGGCGGCCCGTTCCGATGGCCTTCCGGTGAGTTCGCGCCACCCACGGCCGCACCCGAAGATCCAGGAGGACTGATGTCGAAGCTGCTCGTGACCGGGGTCGACGGCTACATCGGCTCGGTGCTGACTCCGATGCTGCTGGCCGACGGCCACGAGGTCGTCGGCGTCGATTCGGGCTTCTACCGCGAGGGCTGGCTCTACACCGCCGGCGGGGCGACGTGGCCGCTCACCCACGTGCTCGACATCCGCCACCTCGGCCCCGAGCACCTCGAGGGCGTCGACGCCGTCGTGCACCTCGCCGAGCTCTCCAACGACCCGCTCGGGCAGCTCCGGCCCGGCCTCACCCACCGCATCAACCACGGCGGCAGCGTGCACCTCGCCGGTCTGGCCAAGGCGTGCGGCGTCGAGCGGTTCGTCTACACCTCGTCGTGCAGCGTCTACGGCGCCGGCGGCGACCACCTCCGCACCGAGGAGTCCGAGACCGACCCGCAGACCGCCTACGCCGAGTGCAAGGTGCTCGTCGAGCGCGACGTCTCGGCGATGGCCGACGACGACTTCTCGCCGACCTTCCTCCGCAACGCCACCGCCTACGGCCCCTCGCCGCGCATGCGCTTCGACATCGTCCTCAACAACCTGTCGGGCCACGCCTGGACCACCGGCGTCATCAACATGACCTCCGACGGCAGCCCGTGGCGCCCGATCGTCCACGTCGGTGACATCTGCGACGCCATCCGCGCCGCGATCACCGCCCCCCGCGAGGCGGTCCACGGCCAGGTGTTCAACGTCGGGCGCAACGACGCCAACCACCGCGTCCGTGAGATCGCCGAGATCGTGGCCGAGGCGTTCCCGGGGTGCCGGCTCTCGATCGGCTCGAGCGACGGCGACTCGCGCTCCTACCGGGTCAGCTTCGACAAGATCACCGAGACGCTCCCCGGCTTCGTCGCCACCCGGGACGCCCAGCTCGGAGCCGCCCAGCTGCGCGCCGTGTTCGAGCGCATCGGCCTCGACCAGGACCGCTTCGAGTGGCGCGGCTTCACCCGCCTCAAGTCGATCGAGCACCTCATCTCCACCGGTCAGGTCGACGACGAGCTCTTCTGGACCGCCATCGGCCTCGGCGTCGACGGCGCGGTGCCGGTGTGAGGTTCCACGCCACGCCGATCGCCGGGCTGGTGCTCGTCGAGCTCGAGCGCCACGGCGACGAGCGCGGCTGGTTCGCCCGCACCTTCTGCGCCGAGGAGTTCGGCTCCTGTCTCTTATACACATCTCCGAGCCCACGAGA
>CAMFLJ010000418.1 GCA_945957335.1 uncultured Actinomycetes bacterium
TGGTGGTGTCGCTGCTGGTGCTCCGGGGCAGCTTCCACCGCGTCGAGCACGTCCTGCTGCTGCTCTCCACCGTGTTCCTCGCCTACGTCGTGTCGGGCGTGATGGCCCACCCCGACTGGGGCGCCGCGGTGCACGGGCTGCTTGTGCCCACCGTGCCCGGCGACGCGCAGGCCATCGCCATCGTCACCGCCACCGTCGGCACGACCCTGGCCCCGTGGGGGCTGGCGTTCATCCAGTCGTACGCCGTCGACAAGAAGCTCCGCACCGAGGACCTCCCCCTCGAGCGCGTCGACGTCGTGACCGGGGCGGTGCTCACCGGCGTGATCGGCTTCTTCGTGGTGGTGGCGTGCGCGGCCACGCTCTACCGCCAGGGCCGCACGATCCAGGACGCCGCCGACGCCGCAGTGGCGCTCGAGCCGCTCGCCGGGGCCCTGGCCGGCAAGCTGTTCGCCGTCGGGCTGATCGGCGCCGCGTTCCTGGCCGCGTCGGTGCTGCCCCTGTCGACCGCCTACTCGGTGTCGGAGTACGCCGGCAGCGAGGCCGCGCTCGACGACCCCTACCGCGAGGCGCGGCCCTTCTACCTGACGTTCGGCCTCGTCACCATCGTCGGCGCGGCGACCGTGCTGATCCCGAACGTCCCGCTCGTGACCATCCTCGTGGCCACCCAGGTGCTGAACGCCGTGCTGCTCGTGCCGCTGCTCGTCGCCATGATCGGCATCGGGCGCGACCGCGACCTCATGGGCCGCTTCGCCATCACCCGCCGGGGGCTGGTGGCCTACTCGGTGACGACCGCGGTGGTGATGGCGTGCGTGGTGGCGCTGGCCGTCACGTCGGTGACCGGCTGAGCCGGCCGGTGCGGCTCAGACGACGGGCGGAGGGGGCGGAGGCGCCTCCGGCAGCGAGAAGGTGAACACCGCTCCCCCGTCGGGCGCGTTGGCCACCGTCACGGTGCCACCGTGGCTGCGGGCGGTCTGGTCGACGATCGAGAGGCCCAGCCCCGAGCCCGGCTTCGAGCGGGCCTCGGGCGAGCGGAAGAAGCGGTCGAACACGTGGGCCAGGTCGGCGTCGGGGATGCCGGGGCCGTGGTCGCGGACCACCACCGTGCCGTGGTCGAGTCGGACCTCGACCGGCGAGGGCGGCTCGCTGAACTTGGCCGCGTTGTCGACGAGGTTGCCGATGGCGCGGGCGAGGTCGCGGGGCTTGCCGATCACGGTGCAGGGCACGGAGATGACCGTGACGGTGCGGCCGGTGCGGCGCCGCACCTGCTCGGCCACCCGGTCGACGACGTGGTCGAGGGCGACCGACTGCTCGGGCTCGTCGTCGAAGGTGTCGGTGGCGAGCTGCACGAGCTCGTCGACGAGGGCGCCGAGCTCGCGGGTCTCGATCTCGAGGTCGGAGAGGATCGCCTGGCGGGTGGGCTCGGGCAGGTTGTCGTAGCGGCGGAGGGTCTCGACGTTGGTGCGCAGGGACGTGAGCGGCGTGCGCAGCTCATGACCGGCGTCCTGCACGAGCTGCTGCTGCTGCTCGCGCGACTGGCCGAGGGCGGCGAGCATCGTGGCGAACGCCCGGGCCAGCCGGCCCGGCTCGTCGTTGCCGGCCGGCGGCACGTCGACGTCGAGGCGGCCGCTCGAGGCGACCTCCTCGGCCGCGTCGGTGAGCTGCACCAGCGGCTTGGTGGCACGCCGGGCGATCAGCCAGCCGATGATCGCACCCAGGCCGGTGACGGCGATGACGACACCGATGATCCAGAGCCGGATGGCGTCGAGCACCCGCTGCGACTCGCTGAAGTCGCGGGCGAGCTGCACCGCGCCGACCTGCGAGCTGTAGTCGATCGGCACGGTGCTGACGCGGTAGGTGACGCCGTCGACCGCCACCGTGCGGGTGACCACCCGGCCGCCGTCGGCGGCGCGCTCACGGTCGTCGTCGTTGATGGGGAGGACGACGCCCGAGGAGTAGGCGACGACGGCGCCACTGCTGTCGAGGCACTGCGACACCACGCCACCGAGGCGCTCGAAGCCGTCGTCGCCGCGGCCGCGGGGGATCGGGATCGAGGAGGAGGTGCCGCAGTACTGGAGGAGGGTGCGGCCGTCGGGGTCGCGCAGGGCCTCGGCCTGGTTGTCGAGCGAGCGATCGACCTCGGCGCGCACCCGCTGGGCGGTGGCCACGTAGGTGGCCACGCCGACGAGCAGCGCCGCCATCCCGGCCAGCACCGCGAGGGCGAGCGCCATGCGGGCGCGGAGGGTCACGACGGCCTCAACGTGTAGCCGACGCCGCGCACGGTCTGGATGAGGCGGGGCTCGCCGGCCTCCTCGGTCTTGCGGCGCAGGTAGCCGATGTAGACGGCGAGCGCCTTGGAGTCGGGCCCGAAGTCGTAGCCCCAGATCCGGTCGTAGATCGTCGAGTGCGAGAGCACCACCCCCGCGTTGTGGGCGAGGAGCTGCAGCAGGTCGAACTCGGTCTTGGTGAGCTCCATCTCGCGCTCGCCCCGCCACGCCCGTCGGGCGGCCTCGTCGATGCGCAGGTCCTCGACCTCGACCTCGGTGGGCTCCTCGGCGTCGTAGCTCGACCGGCGCAGGAGCGAGCGGAGGCGGGCCAGCAGCTCGTCGAGGGAGAACGGCTTGGGCAGGTAGTCGTCGGCGCCGGCGTCGAGGCCCGACACCCGGTCGGCGACCTCGGTGCGGGCGGTGAGCACGAGGATGGGCAGGCGCGACCCGGCGGAGCGGAGGCGGCGACAGACCGTGAGCCCGTCGATGTGGGGCATGCCGAGGTCGAGGATCAACAGGTCGACGCCGTCGCGCCCGGCGGCCTCGAGGGCGGCAGCTCCGTCGGCGACGGCCTCGACCTCGTAGCCCTCCAGCTCGAGGGCACGGGTGACCGACTCGCGCAC
>CAMFLJ010000419.1 GCA_945957335.1 uncultured Actinomycetes bacterium
GAGCGCTTCTTCGACCTGGTCTTCGAGATCGACCTCTCCACCCTCAATCCGCTCATCATCGGCCCCCACACCCGGGACCGCGCCGGCGTCGTCGGCGAGCTCGGCGCCGAGGCCGAGGCCGAGGGCTGGCCCATGGAGATCAGCTCGGCCCTCATCGGCTCGTGCACCAACTCCTCCTACGAGGACATCAGCCGGGCCGCCTCCATCGCCCGCTGGGCCGCCGACAACGGCGTGGGCGCCAAGGTGCCGCTGCTCGTCACGCCCGGCTCCGAGCAGGTGCGGGCCACCATCGCCCGCGACGGCCTGCTCGCCGACCTCGAGCAGATCGGCGCCACCGTGCTCGCCAACGCCTGCGGGCCCTGCATCGGCCAGTGGTCGCGCAGCGACGTGCAGGAGGGCGACGCCAACGTCATCGTCACCTCCTACAACCGCAACTTCCCGAAGCGGAACGACGGCTTCGCCTCCACGCTCGCCTTCGTGACCTCGCCCGAGACGGTCGTGGCCATGGCGCTGTCGGGCCGGGTCGACTTCGACCCCACCGTCGACACCCTCACCAACGCCGACGGCGAGCAGGTCAGCATCTCGATCCCCGTCGGCGAGGAGCTGCCGGCCAAGGGCTTCACCCCCGGTGAGAGCGGCTTCCTCGCTCCCCCGGCCGACGGCTCGGGCGTCACCGTGAAGGTCTCCCCCGACTCCGACCGCCTCCAGCTGCTCGAGGCCTTCGACGCGTGGGACGGCAACGACTTCGTCGACCTGCCCATCCTCATGAAGGCCAAGGGCAAGTGCACCACCGACCACATCTCGGCGGCGGGCCCCTGGCTGAAGTACCGCGGCCACCTCGAGAACATCTCGGGCAACCTCTTCATCGGTGCGGTCAACGCCTTCACCGACGAGGTCGGCCAGGGCAAGGACCAGCTCGACGGCACCACCAAGAGCTTCCCCGACATCGCCAAGCACTACCACGAGGCCGGCCAGGGCTGGATCGCCATCGGCGACGAGAACTACGGCGAGGGCAGCTCCCGCGAGCACGCCGCCATGGAGCCCCGCTTCCGCGGCGCCAAGGTGGTCCTCACCCGCAGCTTCGCCCGCATCCACGAGACCAACCTGAAGAAGCAGGGCGTGCTGCCGCTGACCTTCGCCGACCCGGCGGTCTACGACCTGATCGAGCAGGACGACCGCATCAACGTGCTCGGCCTGGCCGACCTCGCCCCCGACGTGCCGGTGAAGTGCCAGATCGTGAAGCCCGACGGCACCACGATCGACTTCGAGGGCCTGCAGACGATGAACGACGAGCAGATCGGCTGGTTCAAGGCCGGCGGCGCGCTCAACATCATCCGCCAGCGCCAGGGCGTCTGAGCCTCGTCGGCCCTGGGCCCGAGCAGCGTCCGAGCAGTCCCGAGGCCCCCTCCCTGGAGGGGGCCTCGCCGCGCCCGGACGCCCCATCGGGGTCGGTGGTCGCCGGGAACGAGTGGTCGCGGGAGTGCAGTGGTCGCTCGAGGCGTCCTGGAAGTTCCCATAGCTGACCAACTACTGTCGTGACACCCGTCACGTCCTCAGGGAGCGCTTGATGACCGACCTGCTCGAGCCGTACGTCGACACCTCCGTCGACGACATGCCGCCCCTCGAGACCACTGACGAACGCCACACCGCCGACAAGGTGCCGGCGCCGTTCCTCGCCTACCTGCTGGCCGCCTGCCTCACCGGCGCCGGGATCATCCACCTCGCGATGGTCCCGAGCCACATGGGCGAGTGGAAGCCCGAGGGCTGGGCGTTCATGGGCTCGGCCGCACTGCAGCTCGCCCTCGCCGTGGGCCTGGTGCTGCGGCCCCGCCGCTGGATGGCGGCCATCGCCCTGCTCTCGTCGGCCGCCTTCATCTACGCCTGGTGGGTCACCCGCTACGCGGGCATGCCGTTCGGGCCCACGAAGCACTACCTCGAGGACGCCACCGCGGTCGACGTCACGTGCGTTGTGCTCGAGGCCGCCGCCATCGCCGTGGCGCTGGTCATCCTCGTCGCCCCGCGGCTCACCGCCCGCTGGAAGCCCTCGCTGCTGGTGTTCGCGTCGATGATCCCGATCGCCGCGCTCGTCGCCGGCGGCCTCGCCGTCACCTCGCAGTCGGCCTCGGCCCACGGCGCCCACGACGCCGCCGGTGCCGCGCACTCCCACGGCAAGGACGACCTGGGCTTCTGGAAGCTCAGCAACGGCCACCACCACACCATCTCCAACAACACGCTCGACGCCACCACGCAGGCCGAGCTCGACCGGCAGCTGGCCATCACCCGCGAGGTCGCCGCCACCTACCCGACCGTCGCCGACGCCGAGGCCGCGGGCTACCGCAAGGCCGGCCCCTACTCCCCCGGCCTGGGCTCGCACTACACCAAGGGCACCCTCGCCGAGCTGAACCTCGACGGCATCGTCGACGACGAGGACCTGCGCCACCCGCTGTCGATCATCTACGACGGCAACGAGCCCGACTCCCCGGTGGCCGGCTTCATGTACTACTCGTTCAGCCCCACCGAGCCCGCCGGGTTCGCCGGGAGCAACGACACCTGGCACACCCACAGCAACGTGTGCATCAAGCCGATGCCCGACGGCAGCGTCGACTCGCCGCTCGGCGCCGACCTGCCCATCACCCAGGAGCAGTGCGCCGACGTCGGAGGCAAGCTCCTGGCGGCCACCCAGTGGATGGTGCACGTCTGGACCGTCCCGGGCTACGACAACGTCAAGGGCGGCGTCTTCGCCGAGGACAACCCCCGCCTGGCCTGCTCCGACGGCACCTACTTCATGCTCGACCCGACCGAGTGGGCTCAGAACCTCACGAACGTGTGCAAGTCGAAGGCCCCGGGCGAGCCCCGCTACCCGATCTGACCGCACGACCAGCATGAC
>CAMFLJ010000420.1 GCA_945957335.1 uncultured Actinomycetes bacterium
GTCGACATGGCACCCACCCCGCACTCGCTGCGCGAGGCCGCCACCGTGGCGGTCGTCGGCGGGCGGCCGGTGCCAGACTCACGGCCGTGACGAGCCCCACCGGCGCACCCGAGCCCGACCCACGCGACCTCCTGCGGCTCGACGGCCTGCTCTCCGACGACGAGCTGCTCCTGCGCGACACCGTCCGCCGCTGGGTCGGCGACCGCATCCTCCCCGAGGTCGGCACCTGGTTCGACGAGGGCCGCTTCCCCAGCCGCGAGCTGGCCCCCGAGCTCGGCGCCATGGGCCTGCTCGGCATGCACCTCGAGGGCTACGGCTGCGCCGGCTCGTCGGCCACCGCCTACGGCCTGGCGTGCCTCGAGCTCGAGGCCGGCGACTCCGGCGCCCGCAGCTTCGTGTCGGTGCAGGGCTCGCTCGCCATGTTCCCGATCTGGCGCTTCGGGTCCGAGGAGCAGAAGCAGGAGTTCCTCCCCCGCATGGCCTCGGGCGAGCTGATCGGCTGCTTCGGCCTGACCGAGCCCGACTCGGGCTCTGACCCCGGCTCGATGCGCACCCGTGCCGTCCGAGACGGCGACGACTGGGTGCTCAACGGCACGAAGATGTGGATCACCAACGGCAGCGTCGCCGACGTCGCCATCGTGTGGGCCCGCACCGACGAAGGGGTGCGCGGCTTCATCGTGCCCACCGACTCCCCCGGGTTCGAGGCCAACGACATCCACCGCAAGGTGTCGCTGCGCGCATCGGTCACCTCCGAGCTCGTGCTCACCGACGTGCGGGTGCCCGAATCGCTCCGGCTGCCCGAGGTCACCTCGCTGCGCGGGCCGCTCTCGTGCCTCAACGAGGCGCGCTTCGGCATCCTCTTCGGCGCCGCCGGCGCGGCCCGGGCCTGCTACGAGGCGGCGCTCGACTACGCCGGCGACCGCGTGCAGTTCGGGGTGCCGATCGCCAGCTTCCAGCTCACCCAGCGCAAGCTCGTCGAGATGATGGTGCGGGTGCAGAAGGCCACCCTCGTGGCCATCCACCTCGGGCGGCTGAAGGACACCGTCGGCCTCGCCCCGGCCCAGGTGAGCTTCGGGAAGATGGACAACGTGCGCGAGGCGCTGTGGGTGGCCCGCGAGGCCCGCTCGGTGCTCGGCGCCAACGGCATCACCACCGAGTACCCGGTGATCCGCCACATGAACAACCTCGAGAGCGTCTTCACCTACGAGGGCACCAACGAGGTGCACACGCTCACGCTCGGCCAGGCCATCACCGGCCTCAACGCCTTCACCTGACCGGCTGCCGCCGGCCGGGGCTCAGTCGTCGACGTCGGAGGGGCCGGTCATCACCGGTGCCCCGTGGTGGGCGAGCATCCGCCAGCTCGCGCCGTCGCGGGCGAAGAGGTTGAGGCTGGCCACCGTGGCGCTGCCGTCGCCGGCCAGCAGGTTCTCGTCGCAGGTCACCCAGGCCACGTCGCCCGCCACCACCACGTGCGGGTCGGTGACGATGAACTGCAGCTGCTGGCCACCACCGAACAGCGCCGCCCAGCTCGACGCGATCGAGGCCCACCCGCGCAGCTCGGTCCAGCCCGGGTGCACGCACGTGACGCGGTCGTCGTGAGCCCAGAGATCGCTCATGGCATCGATGTCGCGGGCCTCGAAGGCGTCGTAGAACGCCTGGTTGGCGGCGAGGACGGCGACGGAGTCGGCATCCGGCTCGAGCTGGGGGGACGGCTCCTCGGACGGCATCGAGGGCACGGTAGCGGCAGGATGGGCGGGTGAGAGTGCGATCCACCGACGGTGTCGAGGTCCAGGTCCACGAGCTCGGCGGCACCGGGCCCGACCTGCTGCTCGCCCACGGCACCGGCCTGCACGGCCTGGTGTTCAGCCCCCTGGCGCGGCACCTCACGTCGTCGTTCCGGTGCTGGTCGCTCGACGCCCGGGCCCACGGCGACTCCACGGCTCCGATCGGGCGCGCGCTCGAGTGGGAGGGCTTCGCCGACGACGTGCTCGCGGTCATCGACGCGCTCGGCCTCGACCGGCCCTACGGCGTCGGCCACTCGAAGGGCTCGACCACGCTGCTGCTGGCCGAGCAGCGCCGGCCCGGCACGTTCCGCGCCCTCTACTGCTACGAGCCGGCGCTGGCGCCGTTCGACATCCCGCCCGGCGAGCGCCCCCGCAACGTGATGGCCGAGGCCGCCCGCAAGCGCCGGGCCACCTTCGCCAGCCACGACGAGGCCTACGACAACTTCGCCACCAAGCGGCCGATGTCCGACCTCCACCCCGACGCGCTCCGGGCCTACGTCGACCACGGGCTCGGCCCCACCGACGACGGCACGGTCACGCTCAAGTGCACCCCGGAGGTCGAGGCCGAGGTCTACGAGCACGGCACCTCGCACCGGGCGTTCCCGATGCTGCCCACCGTCGGCTGCCCCGTGACGGTGGCCCTCGGCGACGAGGAGCAGGTGCCGGCTGCGTTCGGCCGGGCCATCGCCGAGCGCCTTCCGGAGGCCACGGTGGCGAGCTTCCCCGACCTCGGCCACTTCGGCCCCCTGCAGGACCCCGAGCGCATCGCCGCCTCGGTGCTCGAAGCCTTCGGGGCCACGGGCCCCGGTCCCGAGCCGCTGTCGTAGGGGCGGCGTACCCTCGGGACATGCCGTTGGAGCTGCCCACCTCGCTGTCGCCGTCCAAGGTGTCGTCGTTCACCGAGTGCGCGCTGGCGTTCCGCTTCTCGGCCATCGACCGCCTCCCCGACCCGCCCACGGTCGCCACGGTGAAGGGCACGCTCGTGCACTCGGCGCTCGAGCGCCTGATGCTGCTCGAGCCGGCGGAGCGCACGGTCGACGCCGGCCTGGCCTGCCTCGCCGAGGCCCACGC
>CAMFLJ010000421.1 GCA_945957335.1 uncultured Actinomycetes bacterium
GGATCCAGCCCTCCTCGACCTCGTAGACGCCCACGCCGAGCACCGCCTGCCAGAACTGCGACAGGCGCTCGGGGTCCTCGGCGTCGACGACGACGGCGCGCAGCCAGCCGACCGGTCCGGTGGGGGTCTCGCTCATCAGGGTCTCCGTGGTGTGGTCGGGGCGGGGAGCGTCGGCCTCAGCGGCCGAACAGCTCGTCGAGGTGGTCGAACACGCGCTGGTTGCGCAGGCGGGGCGCGAGGATCTCGCAGTCGAGCTCGGCCCCCTCGGACGCGGTGAAGGGCAGGCGGGTGGCGTGGCGGCCGAGCGCGTCGCACAGCTCGGCCGACTGGCCCGGGAACGAGGCGGCGCCCTCCGGGTCGCACACGAGCGTGGGCACCCGGATGTTCGGCACCGCAGGTGCGAGGTCCCACGTCGCGAGGCGGGTGAGCACGGTGCCGACGGTGTGCTCGGGCCACTGCTCGACCGCCTTGGCCGCGGCGAAGGCGAGGGCGGGGTCGTCGGCCCCGGCCACCGCGGCGTCGACCGCCGCGGCGCCCCCGGCGGCCCACGCCTGCTGCAGCGCGTCGGGCAGGCCGCCGAGCACGCCGTCGATCGGGCGCAGCACGCCGGGGTCGCACACCAGCGCCGCGACCCGCCCGTCGTCGGCGGCGTGGCGGGCGGCGAGGTAGCCGCCGTCGCTGATGCCGGCGGCCACGATGCGCCGCTCGTCGATGCCGCCGGCGGCGAGGGCGGCGTCGAGCACGGCCCGGCCGACCCGGCCCCAGTCGTCGACCGGCCCGACGCCCTCGACGAAGCGCATGCGCCCCTGGCCCGGGCCGTCGAAGACGAGGGTGGCCCAGCCCCGACGGGCCGCGTCGGTGAGGCCGGTCATCACCGTGTCCGACATCGGCGAGCCGAGGCCGTTGTGGATCACCATCAACGGGCGGTCACCGTTGCCGGTGCCCTCGGCCGGGCGCACCAGCCAACCCCGCATGACGCTGCCGTACCAGGAGACGGTGAGCTGCTCGGCGGCCTGGTCCCAGTGGCTCAGCGCGTTGCGCAGCGATGTGCGGTGCGCCCTCCACGCCGAGAGGTGGCGACCGGGGTCGGCGGAGCCGAGCACGTACCAGAACCCGGCGTAGCGGTAGTTCGCCGCCCGCAGGTAGGCGTCGGACGCGCTGTGGTCGTGCCCGGCGCGGGCGGCGCGGTCGCCGATGGCGTCGCAGCGGGAACCGAGCTCGGTCCAGGCACGGAACCACCCCTCGAGGTCGCCGGGCTCGATGGAGGCGGCCGTGGCCAGCACCTCGCCGGGCTCGGCCATCGAGTAGCCGACCCCGGTGAGGAGGCAGCGGACGGCGAAGTCGAAGCCGTCGTCGGCGGAGAAGCGCAGGTCGGGCACGACGCCGGATCGTACGGCCTCGCTCCCTCGCCGTCCCGCACCGCCTCCTCGTCCTCGCAGTTGGACGGGGCAGGTGCTTCGTCCTGCGTCCTTGCGAGCGAAGCCCCTGACTCGCCGATCCACCCACGGACGTTCGTGGTCACGGCACTAGCCTCCCCACGCCATGGACCTGCCGGCCCGCCCACCCGCACCCGCGCTCGACCCACGGCTCGAGGCCGCAGCGGCCGAGGTGCTGGCCGCGCCGCCCCGCCCACCGCGCGATCCGGGGCTCTTCAGCTCGAACACCCTCTTCGGCGAGCCCGGCATCTACCCCGACGGCCCCGACATGGCGCCGGCCGAGGGCGATCCGGTCGACGAGCACACGGCCCGTGCCGCGCTCGCCACCCTGCTCCCCGACCACCTCGGCGAGCCCGAGGCGGTGGCTGCCGCGCTGGCGCTCTTCGACGGACCGACGCTTCACCGCCTGGCCCCGGAGCCGCTCCCCCGCGCCGCGCTGGTGGTGCTGTGCGGCACGGTGGGCGCCGGCCCGCTCGCCGCGGTGGCGGGTGGCCGGGCCGGGGTGGCCCTCACCTCGGTCGGCGTCGCCGCCATGCCCGGCTCGGGCCGGGTCGTCGGCCCCGCTCCCGACGGTGGCACCGGGGCCCGGGCCGTGAACGCCCGCTACGCGGCCGAGCACGCTGCGCTGGTGGCCCCGTCGCTCGCCCACGACCTGCTCTGGAGCGGCGACGGCGGCGACCGCTACGAGGAGGCCACGCTCCACGCCCTTCTCGCCATGGTCCACCTCCAGGTGATCTCGCGCTCACCGTGGATCGCCCACGTCGGCACCGAGCTCGCCCGCCGCCAGAACTCGCTCGCCGTCACGCTCGCGAACTCGCGCCACCCCGGCTCGGCTGCGATCGCCGTGCGGGCCGACGACGGCCCCGGCACCATCCCCGGCGGTGCGCCCGGCATGCAGACCCGCGACTTCTGGTCGATCCCGTTCGCCCCGGGTGGCGCCACCGGCCGTCCCGCCCCGGCGCCGCTCGCCGACGCCCTGGCCGAGGTCGCGGCCGACCCCCGCACGGTGCCCTCACCGCTGCGCTACGACGACGACCTGGCCGGTTGGATGGCCCTCGACCTCGGCCGCGGGTGGCTGACCACGGTCGAGCAGCTGCGGGCGTACGTGGCCCTCGGCCTGGTCGACGTCGACGACGTGGCCACCGCCGCGCGCACCAGCCGCGACGACGCCGTGCGCGCCTACGGCCTGGCCGCGGCCGACGCCTGCTGGCGATCGTGAGCCGGGCAACCACCGCCGAGCGCCGGGCGTGGTGGGTGCTCGGGGCGATGTGCCTCCCCCTGCTCGCCCAGTCGCTCGACGTCAGCGGGATGGGCCTCCTGCTGCCGTCGATCGGGGTCGACCGGGGAGCGGGCGCGACGGCGCAGGCCGGGGTGATGAACGCCAACGCCCACGCCAT
>CAMFLJ010000422.1 GCA_945957335.1 uncultured Actinomycetes bacterium
CATCGGCCTGGTGCCGGCCGCCCTCTTCGCCGTCGTCGCCCTCGTGGCGTGGCGCCGGCCGGGTGCCCGCCCCACCGCCGTCGAGCGCCTCGGCACCATCGCCTCCGCCGGCGGCATCGTCGTCGCCCTGGCCGTCGCCGGCACCGTCGCCCTCCGGGGCGCCACCACCAGCCCCACCCTCGGGGTCGACGGGCTCGGGCTGTCGGTGCGCCTCGACGCCCTGAGCGTCACCATGCTCGCCATGATCGCGGTGCTCGCCGCCGTCGTGGTGCGCTACAGCCGCACCTACCTCGACGGCAACGAGCGCCAGGGCGCCTTCCTCGGCCGCCTCGCCATCACGATCGCCGCGGTCGAGGTCATGGTGATCGCCGGCAACCTGGTGGTGCTGGTCGCCGCCTGGATCGCCACGAGCCTGGCCCTCCACCAGCTGCTGGTCTTCCACCCCGACCGACCCCGGGCGGTGGTCGCCGCCCGCAAGAAGTTCATCGTCGCCCGCGTCGGCGACGCCTTCCTCGTCCTCGGCGCCCTCGCCCTCTGGCGCACGGCCGGCACCGGCGACCTCGGCACGATCTTCGAGAAGGCCGCCGCCCAGCCCGCCACCTGGGCGGTCACCGGCTTCGGGCTGGCCGCCGTGTGCCTCGCCGTCGCCGCCGCCCTCAAGTCGGCCCAGTTCCCCACCCACGGCTGGCTGGCCGAGGTCATGGAGACCCCCACCCCGGTCTCCGCCCTGCTCCACGCCGGCATCCTCAACGCCGGGCCGTTCCTGGCCCTGCGCATGGCCTGGGTGCTCGACGCCAGCCGCACCGCCACGACGGCCCTCATCCTGATCGGCGCCGTCACCGCGGTCTTCGCCTCGGTCGTGCTGCTCACCCAGCCGTCGATCAAGGTGGCGCTGGCCTACTCGAGCGCCGCCCACATGGGCTTCATGCTCATGGTCTGCGGCATGGGGCTCTACCCCGCGGTGCTCCTGCACCTGGTCGCCCACTCCTTCTACAAGGCCCACGCCTTCCTGGCCTCCGGAAGCGTCATCGACGACCAGCGGGCCGCCGGGGTGCGCCTCCCCCGCCGCCTCGGCAGCGCCTGGCGCATCGCCGCCAGCGCGGTGCTCGCCCTCGCCCTCTACCTGCCGCTCGCCCTGCTGCTCGGGGTCGACCTGCTCGGCGAGCCGGTGCTGGTCGCGGTCGGGGCGGTGCTCGTCCTCGGCACCACCCAGCTGATCGCCCCCGCCCTCGACTCGGCCGGCCCGCTGCACGCCACGGTGAAGGCGGTGCTCATGGCCGGCGGGGTGACGCTCTCGTTCTTCACCCTCGAGGCCGGCGCCCACGCCCTGCTGGGCGACGCGGTGCCCGAGCTCACCAGCCGGGCCCCGGCCCAGCTGGTGCTCATCACCCTGGTGCTCACGGCCTTCACCTCGGTGGTGCTGCTGCAGATCGTCGAGCCCAGCCGCTCGCCCGCCCGCTGGCGCCAGGCCCTGGCCCTGCACCTGCGCAACGGCCTCTACGCCAACGCCGCCTACGACCGCCTCATCGGCGCCCTGCGCATCCCACCGGCCGCCGCCGCCCTGGCCGTGCCCGGTGCGGGCAGCCCCTCCGCTCCCTCCGATCCCGCTCCTTCCGCCCCCCGGACCACCTCCGACCCCATGGAGTCCTCGTGGAACTGACCAGCACCGCCCCCCACCTGACGCGCGACCGCCTCGCCGCCGACCTCGCCGAGGCCACCGGGCGCATCGCCCCGCTCTGGCCCCTCGAGAGCTTCGTGGCCGTCAACCCGTACTTCGGACTGGCCGACCACACCTACCCCCAGGCCGCCCGCCTCCTGGCCCGGGCCATCGGCGCCCGCTCCACGCTGTCAGCCGACGCCTACCGGGCGGCCGCCGACAGCGGCCTGATCGAGCCCCGCGACATCGAGGCGGCCCTGCGCGCCAGCGGCCGCACCCACACCAGCGCCGAGGAGGTGCTGGCCCTCGTCGACGCCACCTCGGAGATGCCGGCCCCCCGGCTGCGCACCTACGTCGACGTGGCCTCGGCCGCCACCGGCCGCGACTGGGCCCGGCTGCGCACCGACCGGGTGTCGGCCTGGGCCGCCGCCCACCACGACCACGGCCAGGCGCTGTGGCGCTCCACCGAGCCGGGGCTCGGCCCGTTCGCCTCCTGGAAGCGCGAGGCCTCCCTCGACCGCACCCCCGAGATCATGGGGCTCAAGGGCTTCCGCACCACCGTGCGCGAGCTGCCCGACGACCACCTCGACGCCGCGGCCGTGGCCCTCGACGCCCTCGGCATCGGCAGCGACGAGGTGGTGCCCTACGTGCACGCCCTGCTCCTGCGCGTCGCCGGCTGGGCCGCCTTCGTGCGGCGCATCGCCTGGGACGCCGGCCTGGTCGGCGCCACCGACGACAGCCCCGAGCAGTTCGCCGCGGTGCTCCTGGGCTGGGAGCTCGGCGTGCTGCACGCCACCGATGACCCAGTGGTGGCCGCCGAGTGGGGCCGCGCCAGCGCCGAGCTCTCCTCCGAGGGCGTCGTGTCGGTGGCCGACGCCTCGCTCGACCTGCTCCTGGTCCTGCAGGACGCCTACGACCGGGCCGCCCAGCGCCGGTTCCTCGCCACCCTCGCCGCCGCTCCCGCACCGGCCCCCTCCACGGCACCGACGCGGCCCGCCGCCCAGGCGGTGTTCTGCATCGACGTGCGCAGCGAGGTCATGCGGCGCCACCTCGAGGCGAGCACGACCGGCGTCGAGACGCTCGGCTTCGCCGGGTTCTTCGGGCTGCCCCTCGCCCACCTCCCCCTGGCCCACGAGCACGCCGTCGCCCAGTGCCCGGTGCTCCTC
>CAMFLJ010000423.1 GCA_945957335.1 uncultured Actinomycetes bacterium
GAAGCCGTTGGCGGGGGAGGTGCCGTCGATGTGGATGGTGAAGGCGGTCGAGGGCAGGTGTCGAGGTGGGGCCCGGACTGCCAGTCGGAGTGCCAGCCGATGCGGCTGTAGTACGTCTCCTTGCCGGGCCGGGCGTCCTGGTAGACGACACCGAAGCGCTCGTAGTCGAGCAGCCACGCGTGCTCGCCGATGAGGCGGTGCATGACCGCCACCAGGGGCTCGGCCCGCACCGCCCGGTCGGCCGGCTCGGACACCTCGGTGACGTGGCACACGTAGTGGGCGAAGGGCACGCCGTCGACGGCGGCGTCGGGATCGTCGAGGATCGCCGTGCCGCACCGCTCGGGCAGCTCGCCCGCCACCAGCGCGGCCTGGGCCCGCTCCATGTCGGCCTCCAGCGCGACGAGCTCCTGTTCGGTGTAGGCGCCGCGCAGGATCGAGAAGCCCCAGGTGCGGTGGAACTCGACGAGCTCGTCGAGCTGATGGGTGCCGAAGGTCCCCGGCATGGTCCACCCGACCGCACCCGGCTCGGGCGGGGTGAGGGGGGCGGGTGAGGTGGGGAGCTCGGGCGCGACGGTCATGGCCCGACCGTACGGACCCGTGCCGCCGGGTGGAAGGGGTGCGGCACCGGTTTCACCACCTCGAAACACGCTGTTGTCTGACTTGTCGCAGCCAGCCGTCATGGTGGGCCCATGAGCCCCGTCGCGCGCCCCGCCCTGCCCCCGATCGACAACGAGACGCCGGCGCTCAGGAGGGCGTGGCACGCGGTCACCACGGCGGAGTCCGTGACCGACGCGCCGCTGCAGGTCTGGTTGCTCGGCGAGCCGTGGGTGCTGGTGCGCCTCGACGGCGAGGTGCGGGCCTTCGTCGACCGCTGCCCCCACCGCCTCGCACCGCTCAGCGTCGGTCGGGTCTGCGACGGCGTGCTGCAGTGCGGCTACCACGGCTGGACCTTCGCCGCCGACGGCACCTGCACCTCGATGCCGCCGATCGGCGCCACCGACCACCTCCCCGCACGCGCCGACCTCACCCCGGCCTGGGGCGTGCAGGAGGCCTACGGGCTGGTCTGGATCGCGCCGGAGGAGCCGCTCTGCCCGCCTCCGGACTTCCCCGAGTGGGGCGCCGACGGCTTCGACTGCATCCGCACCACCTTCGTCCGCACCCCGGTCAGCGCCGCGCAGCTCGTCGACAACTTCCTCGACGCCTCGCACTTCCCGTACGTCCACGAGGGCACCTTCGGCGACCCGAAGGCGGCCGAGGTCCACGACGACGGCATCGAGCGCGACGGCTGGGTGGTGCGCACGATGTTCTCGACCTGGTACCGCAACTACGACGATCCGCTGGTGGCCACCGGCGAGCACGAGGCGGTGCAGCCCCAGGACCTGCTGAAGGAGGGCAGCGCCTCGTTCACGGTCTACCTGCGGCTCGGGTTCCCGGTGACGGGCAAGACGCTGGCGATCCTGTTCTGCTGCAGCCCCGAGCGGAACGGCTCGACCCACGTGCTGAAGCTCGTCGCCCGCGACGACTCCTACGGCTCGGAGGAGATGATCGCCAAGACGATCGTCGACGAGGACCTGATCCTGGCCGAGGACCTGCGGGTGCTCGAGGCCTACACCGAGATGGTCCTCCACCTCGACCTGCGCGCCGAGGTCCACACCAAGGCCGACCGCCTGAGCGTGGCGTGGCGGCGGCTGCTCGCCGACGTCGTCGGCCTGGCCGACGAGCAGGTGGCCACCGAGCTCCCCGAGGTCGGCGTGCCCGACCCCGCGGTGACCACCACGGGGTGACCCCGCCGGCCTGCACCTTCGGATCAGGCGACGAGCATCGAGGGCACGAGCTCGCCGGTGGTCCCGTCGACCAGCCCGACGTCGGTGACGTGGGGGCCACCCAGGCAGGCCAGCGACGACACGAAGCACTGCAGCAGGGGCTGGGTCATGGCGCCCGGCAGCAGCCCGATGTCGAGGGCGGCCTGCTGGGTGCGGCGCTGGGCCTCGGCCACTTCGGCCGCGGGCAGCGGCGAGAGGATGCCGGCGATGGGCAGCTCGATCTGCGAGATCACCCCGCCGCCGGAGGCCACGGCGACGCCGCCCCCGGTGGCGATCACCGCGTTGGCGGCGACCGCCATGTCGACGGGGTCGACGCCGAACACGATGAGGTTGTGGGTGTCGTGGCTGACGGTGGTGGCCACCGCGCCGGTCCAGTCGCCCCAACCGGCGAGCACCGCGGCGACCGGCGTGGCGGCGGCCCGGCCGTGGCGGTGGACGGCGATCTGGAGGATGTGGCCCGGTGGCACGGCGGCCACCTCACCCGTGACCTCGACCGTGGCCTCGCCCCACTCGGTGACGGGCACGCCCACGATCGTGCGCACGGTGTGGGTGCCGTCCGGGGTGCCGGGGAGGCGCAGCACCATGTCGTCGGGCGTCACCGCGTTGATGCGCATGGTGTCGAGGGGCGGCGTGCAGGGGCCCTCGACCACCGGCACGAGCATCCGCCCGGCCGAGGCCACGTGGCGGCCGTCGGTCCAGACGTCGTCGACGACGACCTGCTCCAGGTCGGACAGCACGACCTGGTCGGCCCGTCGCCCGGCGCCGACCACGCCGAGGTCGGTGCGCTGCAGGCGGTAGGCGGCGTGGAGGGTGGCCAGGCGGTAGGCCCGCACCGGTGCCATGCCGGCGGCGATGAGGCGCCGGAGCAGGTGGTCGATGCCGCCGTCGGTGAGCAGGGTGAGGGCGAAGAGGTCGTCGGTGGCGGCGACGATGTTGATCGGCAGCTCGGGCAGGGCGTCGAGCTCGGCGACGATGAGGGATGTCTCTTATACACATCTCC
>CAMFLJ010000424.1 GCA_945957335.1 uncultured Actinomycetes bacterium
GGTCGAGGGCGTGCGGGCCGCGCTGTGCGCCGACGCCGAGACCGCCCGCGGGGCGAGGCGCTGGAACGACGCCAACGTGGTGGGCCTGTCGTTGCGGCTCTCCACCGCGGCGGTGGCGGCCGAGGTGGTGGACGCCTTCCTGGCCGAGGCGTTCGATCCCGCCGAGCAGCGGTTCGTCGACCGCGTGACGTGACGAACGCCTGCTCAGACGCTGCATCCTGCAGAGCGACAGTTTTGTTACCGAACGGTCAGTTGTCCTGGCATGTGGCGCCCGTCACGTCTAGGGTGCCCCACCAGCGGACGCCGGGGGGCGTCCGTCGAACGCCTTTCGGCCCAAGGAGGCTCACCCATGCCACAGCGTCCCCGGTCCCGACCGTGGATCCTTCTCGTCGCCCTCGCATCCCTCCTCGGGCTCGTGGCCGCCGCCTGCGGTGGTTCCAGCTCGGGTAGCGGAGGCGGCAGCACCGACGTCAAGGCCGGAAGCGACATCACCGTGGCCGCCTCGGGCAAGCCGACCCCGGGTGGCAGCCTCACCATGGGCCTCGAGGCCGAGAGCGACGGCTTCAACCCCACCTCGAACCGGTGGGCGATCTCGGGCCTCACCGTGGCCAACGCGGTGTTCGACCCGCTCGCCGCCTACGACGCCGACGGCGTGGCCCAGCCCTACCTCGCCCAGAGCTTCACGCCCAGCGCCGACTTCAAGTCATGGACCATCACCCTGCGCAGCGGCGTCACCTTCCACGACGGCACGGCCCTCGACGCCGCCGCCGTCGTGAAGGACCTGCAGGCGGCCAAGGCCTCGCCGCTGGTCGGAGCCGCCATGTCGAACATCGACAGCATCACGGTCGACCCGGCGAACCCGCTCAACGTGCTGATCACCACGATCGACCCGTGGGCGTCGCTGCCCGCGAGCCTCACCGGCCAGGTCGGCTACGTCGCCGCCCCGGCCCAGCTCGACGCCGGCGCCCCGGCGTCGTCGAGCAAGCCCATCGGCACCGGCCCCTTCGTCTACAAGAGCTGGGAGCCCGACAAGGCCTGGGTCGGCACCAAGAACTCCAGCTACTGGCGCACCGACTCCGACGGCACCAAGCTCCCGTACCTCGACCAGGTCGAGTTCCGGCCCATCGTCGACCACACCAACCGGACCAACGCCCTCATCAACGGCGAGATCCAGCTGCTCCACACCACCGACTGGGCGTCGATCAACCGCATCCAGTCGGAGGCCGAGGCCGGCAAGCTCCAGTTCGTCACGGACCAGACCGAGGCGGAGGAGAACTTCATCCTCATGAACACGTCGAAGGCGCCCTTCGACGACGTTCGGGTCCGCCAGGCCGTCGCCCTCTGCATGGACCCGGCCCAGATCCAGCTGGTGTGGGAGGCCCCCGAGAGCCGGGTGGCCGACAGCCAGTTCACGCCCCAGTCGCCCTGGTACGACCCGAACAACGGCTACCCCAAGCCCGACCCGGCCGCGGGCACCACGCTCGTCCAGCAGGTCGAGGCCGAGAAGGGCCCGATCAAGTTCACCCTCGGCACCACCCCGGTGCCGACGAACACGGCGGCCACCCAGCTCATCGCCCAGCAGCTCGGGCAGTGCGGCATGGAGGTCGACCTCACCACCTCGGAGCAGAGCAAGTTCATCTCCGACGCGGTGACCGGCAACTACCAGGCCAACCTGTGGCGCCAGTTCGCGGCCAGCGACCCCGACGGTGACTACGTCTGGTGGATCGGCAAGAACGCCACCGGCCCCCTGGCGCTGAACATGGCCCGCCTCCAGGACCCGCAGGTCGACGCAGCCCTCAACGAGGCCCGCGCCACCAACGACGTCGCCGCCCGCAAGGCGGCCTACGCCAAGCTCCAGGAGCGGCAGAGCCAGCTGTTCCCCTACGCCTGGATCGCCCACACCCAGTGGGCCTTCGGTGCCACCAACGCCGTGCGCAACATCGGCAACGTCACCCTCCCGGGCGGCGCCGCCTCCCAGCCCTTCCAGGCCGGCAACTTCCGTCTGACGGAGACCTGGCTGCAGCAGTAGCCAGCCCTCGATCGGGAACCGCACCGTGGCCCGGCTCGTGCCGGGCCACGGTCGCGCCCGGGGTCACGTGGCCAGCGGTGCGCGGCACCGCCCCGGCGGCGTCCCGCAGGCGGGTCGAGGGCGTCAGCGGTCGAGGACGGCCACGGCGAGCGCGGCCACCGCGGCCAGGCGGGCGGCGGTCACGAGCGCGGCGGAGCCGAGGGCGCCGCGGCGGCCGACGCCGCCGATCGACGCGATCGAGCCCGTCGCGCCGATCGACAGGATCGAGCCGCTCGACCCGATCGAGAGGATCGACCCCGCCGAGCCGATCGACAGGACGGAGCC
Source organism: uncultured Actinomycetes bacterium (assembly GCA_945957335.1). Lineage (GTDB taxonomy): Bacteria > Actinomycetota > Acidimicrobiia > Acidimicrobiales > Acidimicrobilacustridaceae > CAMFLJ01. Next base: position 2,354 of record CAMFLJ010000424.1, read on the forward strand.
GGCGGACCCGATGGCGCCGACCGACCCGACCGACCCCAGCGAGCCCACCGACGCGAACGAGAACGCCGAGCCCAGGCTCAGCGCGCTGTGGGTCGAGTGCCGCGAGCGCCAGGAGCGGTCGGCCGTCATGGGGCAACCGTAGCCAGGGCGCTACCGTCGGGCCCGTGACGACGGCCGTGCCCCAGCTGCGATCCGCGCTGCGCGCCAAGTCGCCGTCGCTCGCCGTCGAGCGCGAGCTGTGGGCCGAGGGCGCCGACGTGGTGGTCGGTGTCGACGAGGTCGGGCGCGGCGCCTGGGCCGGGCCCCTTGTCGTGGGGGCGGCGGTGGTGCCGGTCGACCGGCGCATCTACAAGATCCGCGACTCGAAGATGCTCACCGAGCCCGAGCGCGAGGCCATGTTCGACCGCATCGCCGAGTGGTGCCGGGCGTGGGCCATCGGCCTGGCCACCCACACCG
>CAMFLJ010000425.1 GCA_945957335.1 uncultured Actinomycetes bacterium
GTCGTCGAGGCGGGCGAGCCACTCGGGCAGGTCGGGCTCGGCGCCGTCGAGGGCGGCGATGAGCCGGCGGTGCAGGGCCTCGCCCGGCACGAGGGCGGTGAGGGCGGTGGCGTAGGTGAGGGCCTCCGGGTTGCCGATCTCGACGTAGCGCAGCACGACCTGCTCGACGACGCGCTCGCGCAGGATCTCGGGGCTGACCGAGGTCTCGAGCTCGGGCGGGTCCTCGGGGAAGAGCACGATGGCGAGGGTGGCGCTGGCCAGGCCGAGCACGTCGACGGGCTGACCGGTGGCGATGGCCTTCTCGACGATGTCGAGCAGGCTCTCGAGCGATTCGTCGTCGTGCTGATCGTCCTCGGGCGACATGGGTGTGCAGGCTAGGTCGCAGCGGGTGAAGGTCGGGTCGGTGGCGGCCAGAGACCGGAGCGCAGAAGGGCCAGGACGACCGTTCCGGTCACCCTGGCCCTCGCGGGTCAGAGGTCGCGCAGCTCGTCGGGGATCCAACTCGGCCAGTCGGCCTCGCCGACGAGCCGGCCCTCGCGGTAGGTGGCGAGCAGGGTGAACGCCTCGGCGGCGGTGGTGTTGGCGTAGACGTGGGCCTCGTGGACGAGCCCGATCGCTTCGGCGACCAGGCCCCAGAGGCGTTCGAACCGTCCGCGGATCTTGTGCTCGGGCACGTCGTGGCCGCCGTTCGCGACCCGGTTCGGCACACGGGCGACCGAGAGCTCGACGGGCACCGCGACGACCTCGAGTGACACGAGGTAGCCGAGATCGACGGCGTGGCGGACGAGGTCGACCTTCGAGGGGTGGGAGAAGACGGTCTCGGTGACGAACGACTGCCGGGCCGCCATGCGGCGGTCGCGCTCCTCGGCGGCCGCGGTCGAGGCCTCGTAGGCGTGGACCAGCTCCTCGCCGGGCCACCTCTCGGCGGCGATGACGTCGGCGTTGACGAACGGCAGGTGTGTGGCCGGTCCGAGCACGTGGGCGTAGAAGGTGCTCTTGCCCGCTCCGTTGGGCCCGGCGATGAGGTAGAGGACCGGGTCGGACACGCGGGCTCAGTCGTCGGCCGAGCGCTCGACGACCTTGCCCTCGGCGTCGACCTCGATCCAGACCCGGCCGTGCTCGCCGAGCTCGGTCACCAGGTCGACGTGACGGCGGCGCTCGGCGATGCGCTCGGCCCACTCGGCGCGCACGAGCGCCTGCGACTCGGCGTCGAGCTCGTCGTAGCTGAGCCGGCCGCTCAGCACCCGGGCGATGTCGCGCTGCGACACCGTGCCCGACGCCTCGATCTCGCGACCGATGCGGGCCCAGTGGGCGAGCTGCTGGGCGGCGCTGCGGCTCATCGTCTCCCCGACGAGCTTGGCGGCCTCGAAGATCTCGGCCTCGATGCGGACGGGTGACGAGCTGGCAGCCATCGGCGGCACCTCCCGAGCAGGACTGTAGCAGTCTGCTACATGGGTGCAACCGACTTCCGGCCCGGGCGCTCGAAGGGTCCTCCGTTGCATGCTGGCGGGGTGAGCACCTCTTCCTCCACCGACGCGGCCGGCGAGCGGGCCCGAGTCCTCGGCAACGCGCTCCTCGCCGTCGGCGCGTCGCGGGCCCTGCGCACGGCCAACGCCTGGCACCCGGTCGGGCGCCTGAGCCGGGCGTCGAGCCTCGGGTTCCCGAGCGGGCTCGTGCTGTCCGAGCTGCCGCTGCACGCGGTGGCCACCCAGGCCGTGGTCACCGCCGGCCTGCTCGCCGCCGGTGGTGGTCGCACCCGCCGGGGCCGGGCCGGGCTCGCCCTCACCATGGCGTCGTGGGCAGGGCTGGTCGGGCTCGAGCGCGTCGCCCAGGAGTCGGCCGACGTGCTCGAGGTCGCCCTCGTCGACGGCCTCGGCGACGACTACCGCGCCCTCATGGCGCCCAACTTCGCCCCGCCCGACAGCGTGCCGTTGACCCGGCGCGAGGTCGTGAACCCGGTGCCGGCGGTCCGCAAGCGCTACGCCGCCAGCCGCGACATCGCCTACGGCGAGCACGGCAAGCGCAACCAGCTCGACGTGTGGCGCCGCGCCGACCTGCCGGCCGACGCGAAGGCGCCGGTGCTCGTGCAGGTGCACGGCGGGGCGTGGATGAGTGGCAACAAGGAGCAGCAGGGCGGCCCGCTGATGAGCCACCTCGCCGAGCGGGGCTGGGTGTGCGTGGCGGTCAACTACCGGCTCTCGCCGCGCGCCACCTGGCCCGACCACATCGTCGACGTGAAGCGCGCCCTGGCGTGGGTGAAGCAGAACATCGCCGAGCACGGCGGCGACCCCGACTTCGTGGTGATCACCGGCGGCTCGGCGGGCGGCCACCTGTCGTCGCTCGCCGCGCTCACACCCGGCGTGGCCGCGTTCCAGCCCGGCTTCGAGGACCTCGACACGAGCGTGCAGGCGGCGGTGCCGATGTACGGCGTCTACGACTTCACCAACCGCGACGGCACGAGCCGGTCGGACATGGAACCGATGCTGCGCCACATGGTCTTCAAGTCGAAGTTCGCCGACTCACGCGAGGTGTGGGAGCAGGCCAGCTCGATGAGCTGGGTGGGGCCCGACGCGCCGCCGTTCATGGTCGTCCACGGCACCAACGACAGCCTGGCGCCGGTCGAGCAGGCCCGGTCGTTCGCGGCGATGTTGAAGGCGGTCTCGAACGAGCCGGTGGTCTACGCCGAGCTGCCCCGGGCCCAGCACGCCTTCGACGTCCTCCACTCGGTGCGCACGCGCCGCACCGTGGAGGCCATCGACCGCTTCCTCGCCGTCGTTCGCACCGAGCACTTCGCAGA
>CAMFLJ010000426.1 GCA_945957335.1 uncultured Actinomycetes bacterium
GAGATTCGCCTTAGTCTCGTGGGCTCGGAGATGTGTATAAGAGACAGGGTGGTCGCTGCCCGGGAAGCCGGGGTTCACGCGGTGGGGCTGGGGCGAGCGGCTGCGCCACATGATCTCGCCGGCACGGTCCCAGTAGACCGACACCATGCCGAGGTCGGTGAGCGGGTCGCCGAGCGTCGACATCTCCCAGTCGAGCACCGACACCATGCGGGTCGGGTCGTCGTTGCTCCACATGGTGTTGTTGAAGCTGTAGTCGCCGTGGACGATGCCCTTGCCGGTCTGCTCGGGCACCGAGCGCTCGAGGCGGCGGGCGACCTCGTCGATGGCGGGGAGCTCGCGCTGCTTGGCGGCCTCCCACTGCTTCTTCCAGCGGGCGATCTGGCGCTCGAGGAAGCCGTCGGGCTTGCCCAGGTCGCCGAGGCCGATGGCCTGGTAGTCGGCGCCGTGGAGGTGGGCCAGCACGTCGATGAGCTCGTCGGTGGCGGCCAGGGCCTGGGCCTCGGTGAGGCCCTCGACCGCGTCGGCGTCGGCGTAGACGGTGCCCTCGACGAAGGTCATCAGGTAGAACGGTGCGCCGATGACCTCGGGGTCGTCGCACATGGCCACGGTGGTGGGCACGGGCACGTCGCTGCGGCCCAGGCCCTCCTGCACGCGGTACTCGCGGCCCATGTCGTTGGCCGTGGCCAGCAGCCGGCCCATCGGCGGGCGACGCAGCACCCAGTCGTTGGCGTCGTCGCGCACCCGGAAGGTGAGGTTCGACGAGCCGCCCGACAGGTGGCTGACGACGACGGGGCCCGACGCGGCGGGCACGTTGGCGGTGATCCAGGTGGACAGCGCCTCGACCGGCACCGCCTCGGCGACCTGTTCGGGGTTCATGCGACCGGTGCTCCTCCGGGGATGGGATCGGGGAAGTCGACCACGCAGCGGCTGCCGCTCCAGATGGAGACCATGCAGCGGTTGCAGTGGATGCAGTTGCCCTCGGTCTGGGTGCCCTCGCGCATGCGGTTGACGAGGTCGGGCTCGCGCAGCACGGCCCGGCCCATGGCGACGAACTGGAAGCCGTCGGCCATCGCCTGCTGCACGGTGGACAGGTTGTTGATGCCGCCGAGGAAGATGAGCGGCATGTCGAGGGCCTCGCGGACCATCAGCGCCTTGGGCCGGAAGTAGGCCTCCTCGAACGGGTACGACGGCATGAACTTCTTGCCGGCGAGCTTGAAGCCGATCTTGCCGAGCAGCGGCATGGCCTTGGCGAAGTCCTCGCGGGGCGCGTCGCCTCGGAAGAGGTAGATCGGGTTGGCCAGCGACGAGCCGCCGGTCATCTCGATGGCATCGAGGTTGCCGTCGGCCTCGAGCATGCCGGCGAAGGTGACGCTCTCGGGCACGTCGAAGCCGCCCGGCACGCCGTCGTCGAGGCTGATCTTGGCCGTGACGGCCATGTGGGCCGGTGCCGCCGCCCGCACCGCGGCGACGACCTGGCGGGCGAAGCGGGCCCGGTTCTCGAGGCTGCCGCCCCAGTCGTCCTTGCGGCGGTTGAACTTCGGGCTGAGGAACGACGACAGCAGGTAGTTGTGGGCCAGGTGGATCTCGATGGAGTCGAACCCGGCCTCGGCCATCAGCGCGGCGCCGCGGGCGTAGTCCATCGTGACCCGCTCGATCTCGGCCTCGGTGATGGCGCGGGTGACCTTCATCGAGATCGGGTTGACCTCGCGCGACGCCGACAGCGACGGCACGCCGTTCTTGGCGGCGTTGGCCACCGGCCCGGCGTGGCCGATCTGGCCCGCCACGAGCGCACCCTCGTCGTGGATCGTGTCGACCAGCACCTTGAGACCCGGCACCGCCGAGGGGCGCAGCCAGATGCAGCCGTCGTCGGTGCGGCCCTCGGGGGCGATGGCCAGGTAGGCCACGGTGGTCATCGCCACCCCGCCCCGGACGGGGCGCAGGTGGTAGTCGATGAGCTCGGGCGTGACCAGGCCCTGGGGCATGACCCCCTCGAAGGTGGCCGCCTTCACGAAGCGGTTCTTCAGTGTGAGGGGACCGAGGGGCGCCGGCGAGAACGGGTCCGGCGGCGTGGTGGGCGCCTCCACGACGGGCCTACCAGAGCTCGTCGGCGTAGGTGTCGGTGCCGACGACCGTGCGGAAGAACGGCGCCACCAGGTGGACGTCGGCCAGGCCGGCCTCGGCCACGGCGTCGGTGTAGGCCTTCAGCTTCGGCAGGGCGGCGGTGACGTCGCCGTCGACGAAGAAGATCTGCACGAGGCGCTCGGGGCCGCCGGCCGGGGAGCCGAGGTCCATCGGCTGGTCCGACGGGGGAGTGGCGACCGGGGTCCACGACGAGGCGATCTCGATGTCGGAGCCGGCGAGGAGGTCGGGCAGCAGCGACTCGCCGAGCGCGGCGTGGACGCCGCGGGCGTCGTTGCCCTCACGGGCGTCGAACCACGCCACCACGATGCCGGGGTAGGCCCGGTCGAGGGCCAGCTCGACGGGGGTGGGGTCGTCGTCGCGGTAGGCGGCGCCGATGTGGTCGAACAGGGTCGTGTGGGTGTGCTTGCGCTCGGCGAAGCCCCGGCCGTTGGAGTAGAGCCAGGCCACCTGCGTCTGGGCCCACTCGTTCCAGTCGTCGTGGTGGCCGTCCTCGATCCAGTAGATGGCGACGTAGGACCCGGCGTCGGTGGGGTTGGCCACCGCGGTGTCGCCGGCGGGCCAGCGGAGGTCCTTCAGGCTGCGGGGGGCGACCCAGCGGCTGCCGGCCAGCTGCCACGGCCCGACCATGCAACCGGCGTAGTAG
>CAMFLJ010000427.1 GCA_945957335.1 uncultured Actinomycetes bacterium
ATCCGGACCCCTGAGGCTCCTCGCCCAGGGGTCCTTTCGCGCCCGTCCCTCCCGCGTCCCGGGCGCCTGCGGCGTCGCCCGGTGGGGCAGCGCCCCGTGCGCCGCCCGGGAGCTCGCGCGAGAGCCCGGCCCGACGCATCAGCGTCGGGCCGGGCCCCAGAGCCGCGAGGTCCGCAGGGATGCGGCTGCGCCGGCCGGCTAGAGCGGCGGGGGCGTCGTCGCCGTGGCAGCGGCCGTGGCGAGGACGGTGCCGTTGGCGTCACGCACCGTGTAGCTGATCGACAACGGTGTGCTGAACGGGGCGAAGTCGTTGTCCAGCACGTACCCGGCGTTCTGCCCGGGAACCAGCGACACGGGCATGACGACGTCGTAGACCGTCGAGTTGTCGATCGTGCTGGTCTCGATCACCTCGACCGACAGGTTCTGGGTGCCCGTCGAGCAGCTCTGGATCGTGAAGTCGTTCCAGACCGCAGCCCAGACGGAGTAGTAGCCGACCGGAGCGACGACGTTCGTCAACGACGCGCACGGCGCGGCGACGGGAGCCGGCACCGTGTCGCACAACCCGCCCTTGCAGACGCCACCGGTCGGCGCCTTCACCGTGACGCCGACGGTCTTCGAGTTGTTCGTCGGGTTCGGATCGGTCTCGGCCCCGCTGACCGAGGCGGTGTCGGTGATCGCCTGGGCGACCTGCGGGGCGGTCAGGTTCACGACGACCGTCGCCTGGCCGCCCTTGACGACGGTGCCGACGTTGCACTGGAACGCCGTCCCGTTGGAGGTGCCGTCGCCGAACAGCGAGCAGGGCAGGATCGAACCGTTGACCGTGGCCCAGTTCGGCGTGGTGCCGCTCGGGATCCGATCGTTGAAGGTCACCGACGTCGCGTTCTGCGGCCCCGAGTTCTTGATGACGAACGTGTACGAGTAGACCGATCCGGGGTCGGGCGAGTTCGTGCTCGCCGAGCCGCTGATCTGCAGATCGGCGCCGGTGGCCGTGACCCCGCCGCCACCTCCACCGCCACCGCCACCGCCGCCGCCCGCACCGCCCTGGGCATGTGCAGCACCGACACCGAGTGAGAGCGTGACCGCGATGGCCGAGACCGCGACCAGCGCCGTCACGTTGCGGATCTTCATGGAGGACCTTCTCGTGGTTGTGAGCCGGACCGGGATGGGCCGGCGCCACGAGTATCCGGGTGACCGTGGGCACGTGCCATGGGACCTTGGTCGTAGGACCCCGCACGTCCTCCCCCGTCCCTGGGCGGGCGCGCAACGGCCCGCTCGGTGAGAGCGGGCCGTGGTGTCGAGGGTCTGCCCCCTCGTTTGCGGCAACGGGCGCCGCAGGGCTCGGCTCAGCCGCGGCGGGCGAGGAGCTCCTCGGCGATCTGCACGGCGTTGAGCGCCGCGCCCTTGCGCAGGTTGTCGCCCGAGAGGAACAGGGCGATGCCGTTCTCGACGGTGGGATCGACCCGGATGCGGCCGACGAAGGTGGGGTCGACGCCGGCGGCCTGCAGCGGCGTGGGGATGTCGGCCAGCTCGACACCCGGCGCCTTGAAGAGGATGCGGCGGGCGTCCTCGGGGGTGATCGGGTTGGCGAACCCGGCCGAGATCGACAGCGAGTGGCCGGTGTAGACGGGCACCCGCACGCAGGTGGTCATCACCTTCAGGTCGGGCAGCTCGAGGATCTTGCGGGCCTCGTTGCGGAGCTTCTGCTCCTCGTCGGTCTCGCCCAGGCCGTCGTCGACCAGGCTGCCGGCGAAGGGCACCACGTTGTAGGCGATCGGAGCCGGGAACTTCTCGGGTGCCGGGTAGTCGACGGCGCTGCCCGACATGGCGAGGGCGGGGGCGCCGTCGCCGATCTTGCGCACCTGCTCCTCGAGCTCGGCGGTGCCGGCGAGGCCCGCCCCGGACACGGCCTGGTAGGTGCTGATGACCAGCGTGCGCAGCCCGGCCTCGATGTCGAGGGGCTTGAGCACCGGCATGGCGACCATGGTCGTGCAGTTGGGGTTGGCGACGATGTTCTTGGGGATCGAGTCGAGGGCGTGGGCGTTGACCTCGGGCACCACGAGGGGCACCTCGGGGTCCATCCGCCATGCGGAGGAGTTGTCGACCACGACCGCGCCGGACCCGGCCACCCGGGGGGCGAGGACCTTGGAGGTGGCGCCACCCGCGGAGAACAGCACGACGTCGAGGCCGGAGTAGTCGGCGGTGTCGGCGTCCTCGACCTCGATCTCGCCGTCGGCCCACGGCAGGCGGCGGCCGGCCGAGCGCGACGAGGCGAAGAGGCGGAGCTGGGAGACGGGGTACTGGCGCTCGGCGAGGACCGAGCGCATCACGCGCCCGACCTGCCCGGTGGCGCCGACGATTCCGATGCGCATAGGGCGTACAGGGTACCGGGCGGGCGTGTCGGGGCCCTCGTCGGTATCGCTCCCGCCGCCCCGATGCCGTGGGGCGAAAGGGATCAGTCGATGTAGACGGGGCCGGCCGCGAGGCCGAAGGCGTCGTGGAGGGCGACCACGGCCCGCTCGACGTCGGCCTCGGCCACCACGCAGCTCACCCGGATGGCCGACGTGGCGATCATCTGGATGTTGATGCCGTTCTCGGCGAGGGTCTCGAACACGGTGGCGGCCACACCGGGGTGCGACTTCATGCCCGCCCCCACCACGCTGACCCGGGCGATCGTGCCGTCGCCGGCCACGCTGCTGGCCCCGATCTCGGAGGCCTCGGCGGAGCAGATCTCGAGGGCGCGGTCGAGGTCGCCGTGGGGCACCGTGAAGG
>CAMFLJ010000428.1 GCA_945957335.1 uncultured Actinomycetes bacterium
GGCCGGGCTCGAGGAGGCGGTGCGGGCCCTCGCCGACCGGGCCGAGCTGGCCGTCCGCGACGGCTGCGGCGTGATCATCGTCGACGCCGGCGACCCGAGCCCCCACCTGGTCCAGGTGCCGTCGCTGCTCGCCCTGGGGGCGGTCCACCAGCGCCTCACCGCGGCACGGCTGCGCTCCGAGACGAGCCTGGTCGTGGTCTCCGACGACGCCCGGGACACCCACTCGGTGGCGGCGCTGCTCGGCTACGGCGCCGACGCCGTGTGCCCGCGCCTGGCCCTGCAGAGCGTCGCGGCGGAGGCCGACGAGGCCGACACCGGCGACCTCGTCAGCTCCGACGCCCAGGAGCGGCTGCGGGCCGCGCTCGAGGCCGGCGTGCTGAAGATCCTGTCGAAGATGGGCGTGTCGACCGTCGACTCCTACCGGGGGGCGCAGCTCTTCGAGGTGATCGGCCTGGCCGACGAGGTCGTCGAGATGTGCTTCACCGGCACCGCCAACGCGGTCGGTGGCATCGGCTGGCAGGCCCTCGGCGAGGACGCGCTGCTCCACCACGCCGAGGCCTTCCCGCCGGGCACCGAGCCCGAGCTCGAGTCGCCGGGCTACTACCGGGTGCGCAAGGGGGGCGAATACCACGCCCACTCCAAGGAGGTCACCCAGGCGCTCAACGAGCTCACGCTCGTGCTCGAGACGCCGCCGGTCTCCGAGCGCGACCCGCAGGCCGTCGACCAGGCCGCCGCCCACCTGCTGCAGCGCGCCATCGCGGCCGACGACTACGACCGCTACGAGACGTTCGTGAAGCTGGTGACCGAGCGGCCCCCGACCGAGCTGAACGACCTGCTCGAATGGACCCCGCTCGGCCCGCCCGTGCCGATCGACGAGGTCGAGCCGGCGTCGGAGATCGCCCGCCGGTTCTCGACCGGCGCCATGTCGCACGGGTCGCTGTCGAAGGAGGCCCACGAGACCCTCGCCCAGGCCATGAACCTGATCGGCGGTCGCTCGAACTGCGGCGAGGGCGGCGAGGACCCGGCCCGCTTCCACACCCGCGGCACGGGCCGCGACGACAAGAACTCGCGCATCAAGCAGGTGGCGTCGGGCCGCTTCGGCGTCACACCCGAGTACCTGGCCCACGCCGACGAGATCCAGATCAAGATGGCCCAGGGCTCGAAGCCGGGCGAGGGCGGCCAGCTGCCGGGCCACAAGGTGTCGGCCGAGATCGCCCGCCTGCGCCACACCCAGCCGGGCGTCGGGCTCATCTCGCCCCCGCCGCACCACGACATCTACTCCATCGAGGACCTGGCCCAGCTCATCTACGACCTCAAGCAGGTCAACGCCGCCCAGGTGTCGGTGAAGCTGGTCTCGACCGACAACGTCGGCACCATCGCCGCGGGCGTGGTGAAGGCCCTGGCCGACGTGGTGCACATCTCCGGCGGCAACGGCGGCACCGGCGCCTCGCCGCTGAGCGCCATCAAGCACGCCGGGATGCCCTGGGAGATCGGCCTGGCCGACACCCAGCGGGCGCTCGTCGACAACGGCCTCCGGGGCCGGGTCCGGCTGCGGGTCGACGGCGGCTTCAAGACCGGCCGCCACGTCGTCGTCGCCGCCCTGCTCGGCGCCGACGAGTACAGCTTCGGCACCGCGGCGATGATCGCCGAGGGCTGCATCATGCTGCGGGCCTGCCACCGCGACACCTGCAAGCCGGGCGTGGCCACCCAGCGGCCCCACCTGCGGGCCAACTTCACCGGCACCCCCGAGGGCGTGGCCGCCTACTTCCTCTTCGTGGCCGAGGAGGTGCGCCGCCACCTGGCCGCCATGGGCGCCCGATCGATCGACGAGCTCGTCGGGCAGGTCGAGCTGCTGCGCCAGCGCGCCACCGGCGACGCGCGGGTCGATTCGTTCGACCTCACGTTCCTCACCACCCCGCCCGAGGCCGAGGGTGAGCCTCGCGGCTTCGTCGAGCGCGTCGACCTCCAGGACCCGCGCTCGGTGCTCGGCGACCAGCTGCTGGCCGACGCCTTCCGGGTGGTGTGGGACAGGGAGCGCGCCGAGTTGGCGTACCCGATCACCAACGCCGAGCGCTCGGTCGGCACCGCCCTCTCGGGGGCCATGGCCCTCGAGTACGGCACCGAGGCACCGAGGGGGTCGGCCTCGGTGCGCTTCGACGGCGCCGCCGGGCAGAGCTTCGGCGCGTTCCTGTCGGCAGGGGTGGAGATGGAGCTCGTCGGCGAGGCCAACGACTACGTGGGCAAGGGCATGGGCGGCGGCCTCATCGCCATCCGGCCGCCCGCCGACGACGCCACCCTCGTCGAGGGCGCCGCCGCGGCCCGCGGCTCGTCCACCGTGCTCGCCGGCAACACGTGCCTCTACGGCGCCACCGGCGGTGAGCTCTTCGTGGCCGGGGCCGTGGGCGAGCGCTTCGCCGTGCGCAACTCGGGCGCGGTGGCCGTGGTCGAGGCGGTGGGCGACCACTGCTGCGAATACATGACCGGTGGCACCGTCGTGGTGCTCGGGCGCATCGGCTACAACCTCGGCGCCGGCATGACCGGAGGCCAGGCGTTCCTCTGGGACCCGGAGGTCGAGCGGGTCCTCACCCGCGTGAACCCCGACCTCGTCGCCGTCCTGCGCCCCGAGCACGACGACCTCGTCGAGCTGCGCTGGCTCGTCGAGCGCCACGCCGAGCTCACCGGCTCGCGTCGGGCCGCCCAGCTGCTCGCCGACTGGGAGGCCAGCGCCGAGCACCTCTGGCACGTGGTGCCCCGCACCCGGGCCG
>CAMFLJ010000429.1 GCA_945957335.1 uncultured Actinomycetes bacterium
CCCTCGGGCCCGGCGGTCAGCGCCTGCAGCAGGCGCTCGCCGGAGCTCCAGTCGGTGAGCACGTCGTCGAGGGCGATGGCCAGCACCCGGCCCACGGCGGGCTCGGAGACCGCGGGCGACCAGTCGAGGTGGGCGCGCAGCGAGGCGGCCAGCCCGGCGAGCAGCACCCGGTGGGCGACGGCGAGCTTCTCGACCGTGCGCTCGGCGCCGGCGCAGGTCTCGGCGGCCACGGCGAGGGCGGCAGCCACGCCGGGGGGCGCGACCACCAGGGCGTCGGGCCCGGGCGGGGCGGTGGGCAGGAGCTCGTGCCAGCGCTGGGCCCGCCAGGCGGCGTGGTCGGCGTGCTCGCCGAGCGCCAGCTTCACGTCGGGCTCGGGCACCTCCCGGACCCAGCCACCGAGCAGGGCGAACACCTGCTGCTCGGCCCAGCAGCACGCGCCGAGGCGGGCGGCGAGGCCCAGCGCGGTGTCGGCACCTCCGGGCGCGAGCGCACCCCACGGGCGGCCGGTGACGGGTCGGGCGGCGGGCTCGGGCACGGCGGTGAGGTTAGGGCGGGCCGCGTGCTACCGGCGGTAGCGGTTCACGATGGGGAGGCGGCGGTCCTTGCCGAAGCCCTTCGACGTGACGCGGGGCCCGGGCGGCGACTGGCGGCGCTTGTACTCGGCCAGGTCGACGAGGCGCACCACCCGGTCGACGATGGCGGCGTCGTGGCCGAGGGCGACGATCTCGTCGGCCGAGAGGTCCTGCTCGACGTAGAGGGCGAGGATGGGGTCGAGCACCTCGTAGGGCGGCAGGCTCTGGTCGTCGCGCTGGTCGGGCCGCAGTTCGGCCGACGGCGGCTTGGTGAGCACGTTGGCCGGGATGATCTCGCGCCCGGCGCTGGCGTTCCGGAAGCGGCAGAGCTCGTAGACCCGCAGCTTCGACACGTCCTTGATGACCGCGTAGCCGCCGGCGGAGTCGCCGTAGAGGGTGGAGTAGCCCACCGACGACTCGCTCTTGTTGCCGGTGTTGAGGAGCATCCAGCCGAAGGCGTTCGACAGGCCCATGAGGATGACGGCCCGGATGCGGCTCTGGAGGTTCTCCTCGGTGAGCCCCGGCGGGCGCTCGCCGAACGCGGGCTCGAGCATGCCCATCAGCGCGGCGTGGGCGGGCTCGATGGGGACGGTGCGGTGCTCGATGCCGAGGTTGTCGGCGAGGGCCACGGCGTCGCCGATCGAGTGGTCGCTCGAGTAGCGCGACGGCATGAGCACGCCGTGGACGTGCTCGGGCCCGAGGGCCTCGACCGCGATGGCGGCCACGAGGGCCGAGTCGATGCCGCCGGAGAGGCCGACCACGACGTCGGTGAAGCCGTTCTTGCGGACGAAGTCGCCGGTGCCGAGGACCAGGGCGTCCCAGATCTCCTCGATCTCGGGCACGGCCGGGGCCACGCCGACGGGGTCGAGGGCCGGGCGCTCGTCGCCGTCGCCCGCCGCCGCCTCGACCACCGGCAGCCCGCCGGCGGGCCCGTCGGCGTCGGGCAGGTCGACGTCGACGACGTAGAGGTGCTCGGCGAACTGCGGCGCCCGGGCGAGGAGGGCGCCCGACGGGGCGACGACCATCGAGTCGCCGTCGAAGACGAGCTCGTCCTGGCCGCCGACCTGGTTGACGTAGGCGATGGTGGCGCCGGCCTGCGCGGCCCGGGCGGCGACGATGGCGTAGCGCGACTCGGCCTTGCCCGAGTTGTAGGGCGAGGCGTTGATGTTGACCACCAGCTCGGCTCCACCGGCACCGAGGGCGCCGATCGGGCCGTCGTCGCTCCACGCGTCCTCGCAGATCGAGATGCCCACGCGCACCCCGCCGACCCCGTAGAGCTGCAGGGCCTCGGTGCCGGGCACGAAGTAGCGCTGCTCGTCGAAGACGCTGTAGTTCGGCAGCACCCGCTTGCGGTAGACGCCGACGAGGCGGCCGCCGGCGCACACCGCCGCCGCGTTGTGCAGCTCGCCCGAACCGGGGTCGGCGTCGACGAACCCGACGACGGTGGTGCACCGGCCGCTGCGGGCCACCACCTGGTCGAGCGCGGCGAGCCCGTCGCGCACGAAGGCCGGGCGCAGGAGGAGGTCCTCGGGCGGGTAGCCGGTGACGGCGAGCTCGGGCAGGGCCAGCAGGTCGCAGCCCCGGGCCTCGGCGTCGTCCATGGCCGCGGTGATGCGCCCGACGTTGCCGTCGAGGTCGCCCACCACCGTGTTGATCTGGGCGAGGCCCACCCGGATGCGCGGCATGGCCGCAATCTAGGGGCGCAACGCCACGGGAGCGGCAGGGCTGCTCCGAATAGCCTCCCCGGCGTGACCGGCACCTCCCTGCCCACGGCCCTCGAGGCGCTCGTCGAGTCGAGCGCGTCCCCGATGGCGGTCCGGGCCGGGCTGGAGCACCTCGCCGAGGCCGCTCCCGAGGTGGTCGAGCGGGTGCTCTCCGACGACTCGCTGGCCGAGGCGGTCGTGGCCGTCATGGCCGCCAGCCGCTCGCTCACCCGCACCATCGAGGCCGTGCCCGACGTGGCCGTCGACCTGCTGGCCGACCTCGACCGCCGGCCGCCGGTCGACGACGTGAGCGTCGAGGCGCTGGTCGAGTGGCGCAACCTCGAGTTCCTGCGCATCGCGGCGCGCGACCTCACCGGGCTCGACCCGCTCGAGGCGGTCGGGGCGGCGCCTGTCTCTTATACACATCTGACGCTGCCGACGAAGAGGAGAGGGGGGTGGGGGG
>CAMFLJ010000430.1 GCA_945957335.1 uncultured Actinomycetes bacterium
GCTCGAGCTTCACCAGCAGCTCGGTGCGGACGTCGCGCAGGTGGGCCACCGGCTGGTCGAGCCAGCGCCGGTTGCGGCGACGGCCGGCCGGGGTGGCGGCCACGATCGTGCGCTCGCGGCCCTTGCCCGGCTCGCTCCCCCTGCGGGCCACCAGGCCGGCCTCGAGCAGCTGGTCGAGGGCCCGGTAGGTGAGCGGCCGCGACAGGCTCCAGATGCGTCCGACCTCACCGTCGGGGGCGAGCAGCGCGGCGAGGGCCCAGCCGTGGGTGGGGCCCTCGGAGGCCACGAGGGCGAGGCAGACCGGTTCGGCGAGGGCGGCGTCCGGGCGGGGCACGCCGCCGAGCGTACCGACCGGCCCGCCGGCGGTCGTCAGGACGTGACGTCCAGTAGTCATTTCTTGACTACTGTGCGTTCCATGACGACGGCACCCTCCTCCCCCACATCCCACCCCGCACGCCGACGGGCGGCCCTCGCTCTCGTGGCGCTGTTCGTCGCCATGGGCCTGCTGGCCGCCTGCGGCTCCGACTCGAAGGGCTCCACCGGCTCGACCACCGCCACCACCACGGCCACCCCGAAGGCCACCGGCACCGTCACGGTCTTCGCCGCAGCGTCGCTGAAGGACGCGTTCACCGAGGTGTCCACCGCCTTCAAGGCCGAGAACCCCGACGCCGAGGTCACCCTCAACTTCGCGGCCTCGTCGGCCCTGGCCCAGCAGATCGACGAGGGCGCCCCCGCCGACACCTTCGCCTCGGCCGACCAGGCCAACATGCAGAAGGTCGTCGACGCCGGTGGCATCAGCGGCGAGCCGGTCGTGTTCGCCACCAACTCGCTCGAGATCATCGTCGCCCCCGGCAACCCCAAGGGCATCACCGGGCTCGCCGACCTCTCCAAGAGCGGCGTCCTCTACGTCACCGCCGCCCCTGAGGTGCCGATCGGCAAGTACGCCGCCCAGTCGCTCGAGAAGGCCGGCGTCACCGTCTCCCCCGTCAGCCAGGAGGCCGACGTGAAGGCCGTCGTCACCAAGGTGACCGGCGGCGAGGCCGATGCCGCCATCGTCTACTCGACCGACGTCACCGCCGCCGGCTCGAAGGCCACCGGCGTCGTGATCCCGTCCCAGTACCAGGTGCAGGCCACCTACCCTGTCGCCGTGACCAAGGAGGCCACCAACCCCACCGGTGCCGCCGCCTGGATCGCGTTCATCACCGGTGAGCAGGGCCAGGCGATCCTGGCCAAGTACGGCTTCGGGGCTCCGTGACCGACGGGGGCCGGCCGGCACCGGCGCGCCGCCCGCGGCGCCGCACCGGAACCGACCGGCCCCCGTGGCCGTTCGTCGTCCTGGCCGCGCTGGCCACGCTGTTCTTCGCCCTGCCGTTCCTCGGCCTCCTGTGGCGGGTGCCCTGGGGTGACGTGTGGGGGCTGCTCACCGAGGAGTCGTCGCTCCAGGCCCTGAAGCTGTCGCTCGTGTGCTCGCTCTCGGCGACCGCCCTGTCGATCGTCCTCGGCGTGCCGTTGGCATGGGTGCTCGCCCGGGTGGGATTCCCCGGGAGGCGCTTCGTCCGGGCCCTGTGCGTGCTCTCGATGGTGCTGCCACCGGTGGTCGGCGGCGTCGCCCTGTTCGCCGCCTTCGGGCGCCGCGGCCTGGTGGGCGGACCGCTCTACGACTGGTTCGGGTGGCGCATCACCTTCACCACCTTCGCCGTGGTGCTGGCCGAGACCTTCGTGGCCATGCCGTTCCTGGTGCTCTCGGTGGAGGCCGGGCTGCGGGGCCTCGACCGTCGCCCCGAGGAGGCCGCCCGCACCCTCGGCGCCGGCCGCTGGTACACGTTCCGGCGGGTCACCCTCCCCGCCGTGCGCCCCGCCCTCGTCGCCGGCGCGGTGCTGGCGTGGGCCCGGGCCCTCGGCGAGTTCGGCGCCACCATCACCTTCGCCGGCAACCTCCCGGGCAGGACCCAGACGATGCCGCTGGCCGTCTACCTGGCCCTCGAGAGCGACACCGGCCAGGCGCTGGTGCTCTCGCTCGTGCTGATCGTCGTGTCGTTCGCCGTGCTCGTCGGGCTGCGCGACCGCTGGCTCGGTGGCGACCCGGAGAACCTCCGATGACGCTGCGCGCCGACGTCGGCATCACGCTCGGCACCCTCGACCTGCGGGTGGCCCTCGACGTCGCCGACGGCGAGGTTGTCGCCCTCCTCGGCCCCAACGGCGCCGGCAAGACCACCTTCCTCCGGGCCGTCGCCGGCCTCGTGGCGATCGACGAGGGCCGCATCGAGATCGGCGGCACCGTCGTCGACGACCCGGCGGCCGACGTGCTCGTGCCCACCGAGCAGCGGTCGGTCGGCGTGGTGTTCCAGGAGCACCGGCTGTTCGCCAACCTCTCGGCGCTCGAGAACGTGGCCTTCGGGCTGCGGGCCCGCGGCGTGCCCAGGGCGCAGGCCCGGGCCACCGCCGCCGAGTGGCTCGACCGGCTCGGCCTCGCCGGCCACGCCGCCAACCGGCCGGGTCAGCTGTCGGGCGGCCAGTCGCAGCGCGTCGCCCTCGGCCGGGTGCTGGCGGTCGACCCCGCGCTGGTGCTGCTCGACGAGCCCCTGGCCGCGCTCGACGCCGCCACCCGGGTCGAGGTGCGCCGCGACCTGCGCCGCCACCTCGCCCACACCGGGCGCCCGACGGTGCTCGTCACCCACGACCCGGTCGACGCCCACGCCCTCGCCGACCGGGTGGTCGTGGTGGAGGACGGCCGGGTC
>CAMFLJ010000431.1 GCA_945957335.1 uncultured Actinomycetes bacterium
CTTCTGCGCCGAGGAGTTCGGCGGCGCCGGCCTGCCCACCGCGTTCGTGCAGGGCAACCAGAGCCGCACCGCCACCGCCGGCACCGTGCGGGGGATGCACTACCAGCTGCCCCCGGCGAGCGAGGACAAGTACGTGCGCTGCGTCAAGGGCGCCATCTTCGACGTGGGCGTCGACCTGCGGGCCGGCTCGCCGACCTACGGCACCTGGTGGGGTGCCGAGCTGAGCGACACCAACGGGCTCGGGCTGCTGCTGCCCAAGGGTGTCGCCCACGGGATGCAGACCCTCGTCGACGACGTCGAGACCACCTACCTGATGTCGGCGCCGTACGCCGTCGAGCACGAGCGCGGCGTGCGCCACGACGACCCCGCCGTGGGCATCGAGTGGCCGCTCCCGGTCACGTCGGTCTCCGACAAGGACCGGGCCTGGCCCGACCTCGGGCCCGGCAGCGCCGTCGAGATCAGCTGAAGCCGAGCTCGTTCCAGCGGGCGATGGTCACCTCGTCGCCGTCCCACGCGAACGCCTTGGCCGCCGGATCGACCGAGTAGAGGTTCCCCTCGAACGAGATGCGGCGCTCGAACAGGTCGCTGCCGCGCACGTCGGTGACGGCGCCGGCCAGGCCGCCGTCGAGGCTGATGCTGTTGCCGGTCACGAGGACGTCCTCGACCGAGCGCTTGCCGAACGGGCCCGAGCCCCGGTCCTGCTGGATGACGGTGACGGCGTTGAAGTTGCCGGCCACCTCGTTCCCGACCACCGTGACCTCCCACGAGGCGGCGACCTGGATGCCACCGCCCCACAGCCACCCGCGCTCCTGCTCGCCGAACCCGTTGCCCCGCACCACGTTGTTGGTGATGGTCCCGCGGCGGCTGATCTCGTAGAAGATGCCGGCGCCGGTGTTGCCCACCGAGCGGTTGCCGTCGATGACGGTGTCCTGGGCGCTCTCGTCGAACCAGATGCCGGCACCGTCGTTGCCGTGCACGTAGGAGTCGGTGAAGCGCACGCCGGTGGTCCGGGTGAACTTGGCGCCGCCGGCCTCCCACTCGTCGTCGAAGCGGGCCTGGTTGTTGTCGGCGAGCTCGACGCGCTCGACCACCGCGCCGGTCGCGCCCGAGCCGCTCAGCCCCAACTGGCCGTTGCCCCGCGACACGACGTCGCGGACCACCGTGCCGTCACCGGTGAAGTAGACGCCGACCGCGTGGTTGTCGGCCGCGACGACCCGCTCGATCGTCCACTGCCGACCGAGGGCGTTGATGGCGCCGCGCTGGGCCCGCGTCGCGTAGTGGGTGACGGACAGGTCGCGGACGGTGACCCCGGGGGCGTCACCGTCGAAGGCCGAGGGCACGACCGAGAGCAGCATCGTGGAGCCGGCCGGGTCGGCGCCGACGTGGGCGGTCCCCGTCTTGTCGTCGAACCACCAGCTGTCCGCGTCGACGTCCCGTAGGCGGCCGACCGCCCGCAGGCGGACACCGTCGCGGAAGAGCTCCTCCTGCTTGTCGCAGCGGGGAGCGTCGTCGCGGCACTGGCCCTGCGGAGCCGCCCCGGCAGGCAGGCCCGACACCGACCAGGTGCGCCCGTCCGGGGCCCAGCCCGTGAGCGTGGTCGAGCCGTCGAGCACGGTGGCGGCGCCCGAGCCCTCGAACACGTCGCCCGCCTTCGGCGTCACGCCCTGGCCCTGGAACAGGCCCGGGCCGAGCCGGAAGGTCGTGCCGGCCGGGTTGGCGTCGACGGCCGCCTGGATCGAGGTGCCGGCGGGGACGTCGACCACCACGCCGCTGGGGTCGGGCACCGCGACCGGCGGCTGGGCCGTCGGCGCGTCGCCGCCGTCGCCCGAGCGCGCCACGGCGCCCACCGCGACCGCTGCCACCACCACCGCGACGAGGGCCACGAGGGCGATCAGGCGGCCCCTCCGGCGCGGCGGCTCGGCTTCGGCGCTGCCGGTGCTGGCGTCGTCGGCGTTCACACGTCGTCTCCGTGGCCGGGTGGGGGGCGGCCGGGCCGGGCGGCTCCGGCACTGGAGGGCGAGAGTACCGGCACCGCCCCCACCACCGCCTTCGGGCTCCGTTCGCGGCACGGGCCCGAACCGTGGTGGACTTGTGCGATGCCGGTCCACCCTGTCGCCCTCTGCGCGCCCTGTTGAGGGTGGAGGCGACATGTTGACGGCAACGCTCGGGCGGGTGCGAGGGCGCCTGACCTACGCGGGCTGGGGCTTCGCCGACCAGGCGATGTCGAGCCTCAGCAACTTCGGCGTCGGGCTGGTCGCGGTGCGGTCGAGCTCGGCCGAGGAGTACGGCGCGTTCTCGGTGGCCTTCGCCACCTCGGTCATCGGCATCGGCGTCGCCCGGGCGCTCGTCTCCGACGTCTACAGCGTCCGCTTCGCCGGCGGCGGCCCCCGCTCACGGGTGGCCGCGCCGCTCGACACCAGCATGAGCGGTGGCGCCGACGCCGAGGTCGAGTGGCTCGAGGCCGAGGACGCGCTGCACCCGGGCATGACCGACGACCCGCTGATGGCCATCGACTTCGGCGACGACGCCGACGCCGACGAGACCAGCGGCTACCCGCACGCGTCCGGCGCCTGGGGGTCGGCGCTCGTGCTCGCGCTCATCGCCTCGCTCGTGTGCCTCGTCGTCGGGCTCCTGTCGACCGGCCCGCTGCACGCCTCGATGCTCGTCCTCGCCTTCGGCATGCCGCTGCTCGTGCTCCAGGAC
>CAMFLJ010000432.1 GCA_945957335.1 uncultured Actinomycetes bacterium
ACCCAGCGCAGCGCAGCTGAGCAGGCCGATCAGGAGGCCTTTCGAGCCTTTAGATCCTGCAGGCGGAGCCGGAGGAGCGGGGGCGCCGAGCGGCGGCGGCGGAGCAGCTGCCGCCCCGGTTGGGCCCGATGGCGAGGGTGTCGGGGGAGGTGGCATGCCGCCGAGGGCGTTTCCGACATCGTGAGGGAGATTCATCGGAGGCGGAGGAGCCGGAACATTCGGCGGGGGCGGCGGGAAGGTGCTTGACCCTGGCACTGCGGGCGGGGGCGGCGGAATCTCAGAGGGTGGAGGGGGCAAGTCCGTCATGAGCAGGGCTCCTAGTTCTCGACCAGTCGCACCACGGCGCGCTGTTCGTGCGCCGTCCTGCCCTAGTCCGCCAATACATCGCCTTCCGCCACGTTAGCTGTCTCGTCGGAGGGGCCCCGGAGAGCGGCCAGCCGTTCCCACCGGCGTGACACAGGCATGGACACCTCGTGCCCGGGCGCGCAACCGGCCGGCGCAGGGTGGACGAGCACCCCGGCGCCGGCCGGTCGGAGGAAACGTGGCGATCAGCGGCGGGCGGTGGCCTTCTTGGCCGGGGCCTTCTTGGCGGCGGCCTTCTTCGCGGGAGCCTTCTTGGCGGCGGCCTTCTTGGCCGGAGCCGCCTTCTTGGCGGGGGCCTTCTTGGCCGGAGCAGCCTTCTTGGCGGCGGCCTTCTTGACCGGCTTGCCGGCGACGACGGAGTCCTTGAACGCCTTCAGCGGGGTGATGCGGGCGGCCTTCTTGGCGGGGACCTTCACCGGAGCGCCGGTCTGCGGGTTGCGGGCCATCCGCGGGCCGCGCTCGACGCGCACGAACTTGGCGAAGCCGGTGAGCACCACGGGCTCGCCGCTGGCGACGGTGTCGGTGACCGTCGAGACGAACTCGTTCAGGATCGCCTCGACCTCACGCTTGTCACGCCCGGAGCGCTCGGCGATGGCAGCGGCCAGCTCTCGCTTGTTCAACTGTGTCTCCTTGGTTTGGGTCATCGCCCACGTTGGCGATGCGACCCCTTCGGGTCGAGCCGGACCAGCGTCGCGCAACGGGGCACGGCGCGCGCGTCATTGGAGGCCGGAAACCTCGGTTCTTTGCGGATCTTTCGCGCGCGACCGAAGGTGCGGGGAGGACCGGTGTCAGACGGTGAAGACGACCTTGCCGAACAGGTCGCCGTCGAGCATCCGGGCGAAGCCGTCGCGCGCGTCGGCGAGCGGCAGCACCGCGTCGACGACGGGCCGCACGCCGGTCACGTCGCAGAACCGGATGAGGCGCTGGAGCTCGTCGCGAGTGCCCATGGTCGAGCCCACCACCTCGCGCTGGAGGAAGAAGACCTGGGTGAGGTCGGCCGAGGGGTCGTCGCCGGTGGTCGCGCCCGACACCACGATGCGACCGCCGGGCCGCAGGGAGCGCACCGAGTGCCCCCACGTGGCCTTGCCGACCGTCTCCATCACCGCGTCGACCTTCTCGGGCAGGCGCTCACCGGACTCGAAGGTGGCGTGGGCGCCGAGCTCGGCGGCCCGGGCGCGCTTCTCCTCCGAGCGGCTGGTGGCCCACACCCGGAACCCGGCGGCCCGGCCGAGAGCGATCAGCGCGGTGGCCACGCCGCCGCCGGCACCCTGCACCAGGACCGTGTCGCCGGGGTTGAGCCCCGAGCGGGTGAAGAGCATCCGGTAGGCGGTGAGCCAGGCCGTGGGGAGGCACGCCGCCTCCTCCCAGCTCAGCGACGCGGGCTTGGGCACCAGGTTGCGACGGGGCACGGCCACGCGCTGGGCGAGCGTGCCGGGGTGGCGCTCGGAGAGCAGCGATCGGCGAGGGTCGAGGGTCTCGTCACCCCCGCCGGCGTCGGGGTCACCGATCACGGCGTGCACCACGACCTCGTTGCCGTCGGGGTCGACGCCGGCTCCGTCGCACCCCAGCACCATCGGGAGCTGCTCGGCGCGCAGGCCGACGCCCCGGAGGCTGAAGATGTCGTGGCGGTTCAGGGCCGCGGCGCGCAGCTCGACGACCACCCAGCCGTCGGGCACCTCGGGCTCGGGCCCATCGGCGACCTCGAGGCCGGAGAGCGGATCGTCGGGGTCGATCGAAACGGCGCGGGCAGCGAGCACGGTGGCCTCCCAGGTCGGCGGACGAGCGTCGAGTCTGGCAGGCCCGGGGTCAGACCCCGGCGGGCACCCGGGCCAACTCGGCGCGCACCGCGTCGACGCCGGAGAGCTTGGCCACCACGTTTCCCTGGCCGTCGGTGCGCAGCACCGTGGGGGCGCGGCGGACCTTGTAGGCCGAGGCCAGGTCGAGGTGCTCGGCCACGTCGAGGACGACCACGCGCTCACCGGGACGACGGCTCTCGATCTCGGCCACGACGGCCGGGCACACGGCGCAGTACTCCGTGCTGAAGACGAGCCAGGAGGCGTCACGCAGGTCGGTCGGCAGGGGCGCGGCGTGGCGCGGGGCCCGGGCGTGGCCGGAGCCGACCGCCTCGCCCTCGACCACGTCGTCGGCCGCGGTGCCCTCGTGCAGCGCCCGGTCGATCTTGACGACCCGGACACCGCCGCGGAGGCGGACCAGCCAGACGTACATCTCGCAGCCGACGCAGAGGCCGGTGACGGCCGAGATGCCCGCGAGCAGGGCGACGATGCCGACGAGCACCCAGCCAACCAGCGAG
>CAMFLJ010000433.1 GCA_945957335.1 uncultured Actinomycetes bacterium
GCGGCCGCGGATCATGTCGCCCAGGAACCGGGTGGGGTAGGTGGCCCCGCACATGCGGTCGAGGTGGGCGCCGGCGTCGGAGCCGCCGATCATGGCCCGGGGGTCGTTCCAGACCTCGGTGCGCATCTCCCAGTCGAGGTCGGTCTTGTCCTTGGGGGCCGGCCACAGGATGGTGCGCAGCTCGTCGGCCACGACGATGTCGAGCAGGGTGTCGAAGGGCTCGGTGCCGCGCTCGGCGGCGATGTCCTTGACCACCCGGTTCGAGAGGCCCTCGTTGGCGGGGGAGAAGGTGTCGCCGATGACGTACTCGTCCCAGTCGGCGAGGCGCCGGTACACGCCGGCCTCCTGCGACTGCGACGCCTCGAGCAGGCGGGCCCGCACCTCGGGGTCCTTCAGTCGGGCGATGCGCTCGGCGACGGGGACCGAGAGGGTGTCCTGCCACCCGGGGAGCAGCCAGATGCCGCAGAACGTGAGGAAGTTCATGTTCATCGGGACGAGGACGGGGAGGGTGAGGGCCACCACGCGGCCGCCCTTGGCCTTGGCGCTGTCGTAGGCCGACAGCTGGCGCGGGGCCCGGTCGGGCTCGCGGCTGTCGACGGTGAGGACGTTCCAGTTGAGGGGGCGCTTGGCCGCCGCGCTGAGGTCGCCGAGCAGCTCGATCTCGTCGTCGGCGAAGCGGTCGAGGCAGCCGGCGACGATGCCCTCGAGGGTGGTGCCCTCGTGCTTGCCGGTCTCGGTGGCGAGGGCGAGCATCTCCTCCTGGGTGGCCCAGCGGCTGGGCACGGGCTGGCCGTCGCCGTCGCTGTGGCTGCCGGACTGGGTGAACGACCAGCCCAGGGCGCCGGCCTCGATGGCCTTGCGGAGCTCGGCGACCATCTCGTCGATCTGCTCGGGGGTGGCCTCGTTGCCGACGGAGTCGGCCCCCATGACGTAGCGGCGGATGGCGCAGTGGCCGACGAGGAAGCCGGCGTTGACGGCGATGTTGCCGTCGAGGCGGCCGAGGTAGTCCTCGAAGGTCTCCCAGCTCCAGTCGACCTGCTGGAGGGCGGGGAGGGGCATGCCCTCGACCCGCGACATCATCCGCTGCAGGTAGTCGGCCTCGGCCGGGTCGGGCCGCAGGGGAGCGAGGGTGAACCCGCAGTTGCCGGCGATCACGGTGGTGACGCCGTGGTTGGCCGAGGGGGTGGCACCCGGGTCCCACAGGAGCTGCGCGTCGTAGTGGGTGTGGGGGTCGATCACGCCGGGCATCACGATGCGGCCGGTGGCGTCGGTGACGATGGCGGCGTCGTCGGTGACCTCGCCGACGGCGACGATGCGGCCGTCCTTGATCCCCACGTCCGCGATGCGGCCGGGTGCCCCGGTGCCGTCGATGACGGTGCCGCCCTTGATGACCTCGTCGAGCATGACCCCTCCGTTGAGCCGGCCCGGCCGGCGTGCCCCGACCGGAGATGGTTCCGGCCGGCGTTGTTTCTGACGGTCCGTCAGATTACACGTGCCGCCCGTGCCCGCCACCGCCGGAAGTCCCGACCGCCACGGTCGTGGGGCCACCGGATCCCTGCCCCAGGGCCAGGGCGGTCGTGACCAGGCCGTCTGTAGCGTCGCTCTGCGACCGGCGGGCACGAGCCCCGCCGGGAGCTCGAGAGGACGCGGTGAGCCCAGCAGATCCAGCTCCGACCTCCCGGCCGCCGCGTTCGGCCCCGACCCGCGCCGAGGTGGCGTCGTTGGTCGTCGTGGCCCTCGCCGTCGTCGGGTTCACGATCTACGGCGTGGCCACGTCGGCGCCCAGCACCGCCGGCTACGTCGGCTCGGTGGTGCTCGTGGGCATCGGGCTGCTCGTCCTGCGTCGGGCCCCGCTCCCCGCCGGCCTCGCCATCGCGCTCGCCGTCGACGCCGTCGCCCACCTGGCGGGCGGCATGATCACCGTCGACGAGGACGTCCTCTACGACCTGGCGCTGTTCCCGCAGATCGGCGGGCTCGAGACCCACCTCTTCCAGTACGACCACCTCGTCCACGCCTACGGGTCGGGTGTGGCGACGGTGACCCTCTGGGTCCTGCTCGTCCCCGTGCCCGCCCGGGTGTGGGGCCGTCACCACCTGATCACGCTGGCCGTGCTGGCGGGGATGGGCGTGGGTGCGGCGAACGAGCTGATCGAGTTCGTGGCGACGATGGCCCACCACGGCGCCCATGTCGGGGGCTACGCCAACACCGGCTGGGACCTCGTCGCCAACACGGTCGGCGCTCTCGTCGGTGCGCTGGTGATCGCCCGCAGCCGGACGCTCTCCGGATCGACCCCTGCGACCGCGCCGTGACCGGCGCGTCGCCGCGCTGGTGGCGGGCGCGCCTGCTCGCGGTCGTCGTGGTCACCGCTGTCTTCGTGCTGGCGGTGATCGCGCTGGGTGCGCTCTCGCCGGGCTACCGGCCGGCGGCCGAGACGGTGAGCCGGCTCGGCTCGGCGAACCAGCCCCATGCCTGGGCGGCGCGCGTGCTCTTCGTCCTCTACGGCACCACCGCCCTGGCGGCCTGCCCGGTGCTCGGTCGCTCGGTGCGCCGCTGGCCCGGTCTGCTCGCCGGGCTGCTCGCCGTGTACGCGACCGCCGGGTTGGTGGCGGGCCTGGCGCCGAAGGATCCCGACGGCGTACCGGCCACCTCCGCCAGCCAGGTC
>CAMFLJ010000434.1 GCA_945957335.1 uncultured Actinomycetes bacterium
GAGACAGGGCCCGCAGCGCACCGGCCTGGATCTCGGCGGCGCGTGCGGCGTCGCGGGCGCCCAGCACGTCGAGGCGGAGCTTCTCGTAGGAGTCCTCGGAGGGGCCCACGAGCTCACGGAGGCGCTCGACCTCGGCCCGCAGCTCCTCGAGCTCGTCGGCGATCGGGTCCACGGCGGAGATCCCTCGGGAGGCAGTCATGGTGGCCCCAGGGTAGTGGCACCGCCCCGGAGGGTCGGCGCACTCAGCGAGGTCGGGAGAACACGTCGAGCAGCCGGCGGGCGGCCCGCGTGGGGGCCAGGCGCCCCGCCGCGACCTCGGCCTCGACGGCCGGCAGCGCCTCGGCCACGCCCGGATCCTCCCGGAACCGGTCGAGCAGCGTGTCGCCGACCTCGCTCCACAGCCAGGCCGTGGCCTGGGCGGCCCGGGCCTCGACCAGCTCGCCGTCGGCGCCGAGGGCGGCGCAGAAGCGCTCGATGGCGGCCCAGACCTCGTCGATGCCGGCGCCGGCCAGGGCGGACACGGCGAGCACCTCGGTGGCCCAGCCCCGCCACTTGGGTCGCAGCAGGTGCACGGCGCTGGCGTAGTCGGCGCGGGTGCGCCCGGCGGCGGCGGCGAGGTCGCCGTCGGCCTTGTTCACGATCACCAGGTCGGCGAGCTCCATGATCCCGCGCTTGATCCCCTGCAGCTCGTCGCCGCCACCGGGCGCCACGAGGAGAGCGAAGAGGTCGACCATGTCGGCCACCGCCACCTCGGACTGGCCCACGCCGATGGTCTCGACGAGCACCACGTCGAAGCCGGCGGCCTCGCACAGCAGCATCGCCTCACGGGTGCGGCGGGCGACGCCGCCGAGGTGGCCGCCACCGGGGGAGGGGCGGATGAACGCCTCGGGCCGGTGGGACAGCTCGGTCATGCGGGTCTTGTCGCCGAGGATCGAGCCGCCCGAGCGTCGGCTCGACGGGTCGACGGCCAGCACGGCCAGGCGGTGGCCCTCCTCGATGACGTGGATGCCGAAGGCCTCGATGAAGGTCGACTTGCCGACGCCGGGAGGGCCGGAGATGCCCACGCGGGTCGCGCCGCCCGTGGCGGGCAGGACCGCCTCGAGGATCTCGTCGGCGAGGTCGCGGTGGTCGGCCCGGGTCGACTCGGCGAGGGTGATGGCCCGGGCCAGCGACCGACGGTCGCCGGCCCGGATGCCCTCGATCAGCTCCGAGGGGCGGTCGGGAGCGCGGGTCACGCCGCTCCGCGACGCTCGGAGACGAGGGCCAGCACCTTGCGGGCGGCCGACGGGATGTTGGTGCCCGGGCCGAACACGGCGGCCACGCCGGCCTCGTGGAGCATGTCGTAGTCCTGCGGCGGGATCACGCCACCGCAGACCACGACGATGTCGCCGGCACCGGCCTTGCGCAGCTCGTCGATCAGCATCGGCACCAGCGTCTTGTGGCCGGCGGCCTGGCTCGAGACGCCGACCACGTGGACGTCGTGCTCGACGGCGTCGCGGGCGGCCTCGGCCGGGGTCTGGAAGAGGGGGCCCATGTCGACGTCGAAGCCGATGTCGGCGAACGAGGTGGCGATCACCTTGGCGCCGCGGTCGTGGCCGTCCTGGCCCATCTTCACCACGAGCATGCGGGGGCGCCGGCCCTCGGCCGCGGCGAAGGCGTCGATCTCGCCCTGCAGCTCGGCGAAGTCCGCGTCGCCCTCGTAGGCGGAGCCGTACACGCCCGCGATGGTACGGATCTCGGCCTTGTGGCGGCCGAACACGTCCTCCATGGCGTCGGAGATCTCGCCCAGGGTGGCGCGGGCGCGGGCGGCCTCGACGGCGAGGGCCAGCAGGTTGCCGTTGCCCTTCGCGCCCTCGCGCAGGGCGGAGAGGGCGGCCTCGCAGGCGGCGGAGTCGCGCTCAGCCCGGATCTTGGCGAGCTTGGCGATCTGCTCCTCGCGCACCTTGGTGTTGTCGATGTCGAGCACGTCGACCAGCTCGACGTCGTCGGGCACGTACTTGTTGACGCCGACCACGATGTCCTCGCCCCGGTCGACGCGTGCCTGCTTGCGGGCGGCGGACTCCTCGATGCGGAGCTTGGGCATGCCGGACTCGACGGCCTTGGTCATGCCGCCGAGCTCCTCGACCTCGCAGATCAGCTCCCAGGCCTCGTCGACGAGCGACTGCGTGAGCGCCTCGACGTAGTACGAGCCGCCGAGCGGGTCGACGGTCTTCGTCACGCCGGTCTCGTCGGCGATGATCAGCTGGGTGTTGCGGGCGATGCGGGCGCTGAAGTCGGTGGGCAGGCCGAGCGCCTCGTCGAAGGCGTTGGTGTGGAGGCTCTGGGTGCCGCCGAGCACGGCGGCGAGCGCCTCGATCGTGGTGCGGACCACGTTGTTGTAGGGGTCCTGCTCGGTGAGCGACACGCCCGAGGTCTGGCAGTGGGTGCGCAGCATCAGCGAGTTCGGCTTCTTCGGCTCGAACTCCGACATCACCCGGTGCCACAGCACGCGGGCGGCGCGCAGCTTGGCGACCTCCATGAAGAAGTTCATGCCGATGGCGAAGAAGAACGACAGGCGCCCGGCGAAGGCATCCACGTCGAGGCCGTTGGCGAGCGCCGCGCGCACGTACTC
>CAMFLJ010000435.1 GCA_945957335.1 uncultured Actinomycetes bacterium
GCCCCGAGGACCGCGCCGTGTTCCTGCTCGCCGACGTCTTCGCCGTCCCCTTCCCCGAGGTGGCCGAGATCGTGGGCCGCTCCCCCGACGCGTGCCGCCAGGCCGCCAGCCGCGCCCGGCGCCGCCTGCGTGAAGCCGGTGCCGTCGGTCGCCCGGTGGCCGGGGCCGACGTGGCCGAGCTGGCCGTGCGCCTGGCGGTGGCCGTGGGCACGGGCGACATCGACGCCACCCTGGCCCTGCTCTCCCCCGAGGTCACCCTGGTGAGCGACGGCGGACCGACCCGCCACGCCGCCCGCCGCCCGGTGGTGGGGGCCGACAAGGTGGCCCGCTTCCTGGTGAACGTGGCCGCCAAGCGGCCCGAGGGCACCACCCTCGAGATGGCCGAGATCAACAGCGGGCCCGCCCTCATCACCCGCTCGCCGGGCGAGGGGCCGGTGGTGTGGACCCTCGAGCTCGGCGCCGACGGCCTCATCGCCGCGCTTCGGATGGTGCTGGCCCCCGAGAAGCTCGGCGCCCTCGACGCCGACGCCCTGGAGTGGTGACGCCGCTCCTCCCCGATCTGGTGCGCACAACCTGCCCCCTGAGGCAGGAATGACGCACCAGTTCCGCCACAACCTGTTCTGGTGCGCGGAACCTGCCCCCTGAGGCAGGAGAAGCGCACCGTTTCGCGAGAAGGCGGGGAGGGGTCAGTCGGCGGCGAGGATCGCGGCGGCGTCGGCCTCGACCGGCGTGCCCTCGAAGAACCGCGGGTTGGCCCCACCGTGCATGCGCACCGCGTTGGTGAAGGTGAACTCGCGGAACTGCTCGGCGTCGAGCAGGCCGTGCTCGAGCAGCTCGTAGGCCTCGACCATCACGTCGCCCATCACCGGCGCGTCCCAGTGCGACACGTCGGAGCCGAGCATCGGGCGCAGGCGTGCCGGGGTGCCTTCGAGGTCGAGCCCGAAGGCCACCCCGACGAGCGGGTCGTCGGCCTCGCACCCGAAGTACATGCGCTCCTCGAACGGCTCGAGCAGCTCCTCGACGGTGGTGACGCCCGAGGCCGCGAACTCGTCGAGCTGCGCGGGGCGGCCCGGCCGGCGGGCCAGGTACTCGCCGATGCGGGGCAGGTTGGCCTTCATCTGGTCGTCGCCGTAGCGCTCGACCAGCGCCAGCACCGCGGCGACGTCGAGGTGCTCGGGGTCGAGCTCCTCGATGGCATGCCCGCCGCGCTTGCGCCAGTGGCCGACCGTGTCGGCGAGCAGCGCGGCGCCCCACGCCACGCCGCCCTCGAGGAAGCCGAAGCGCAGCTCGGGGAAGCGGCGGAACACGCCGCCGAGGAACATGGCCTTGGCCAGCACGGTGTGGTTGCCGGCGATGCCGCCGATGTGGTTGTAGACGTAGCTCGACACCGACCGGGCCGAGTGCGTGTACTGCAGCGACGAGTGGAACGCGGGAGCCACGCCGAGCTCGACGCACGTCGCCCACACCGGGTCGTAGTCGTAGGCGCTGTCGAGGCCGAACACGTCGAGGCGGGTGCCGCCGGCGGCGAGGGGACGGCTGGCGTTGCCGGCGAGCACCACCGAGCGGAAGCCCAGCTCGGTGACGGCGTGGCGCAGGCACTCGACCGCCATGTCGGGCGTGTCCATCGGGATGACCGCCGCAGGCACGAACCGGTCCTCGAAGCCGGCGAACAGGCGCTTGATGTAGCGGTTGACGCCCTGGCAGGCGGGGCCGCGCAGCTCGTTGTCGCCCGCCTCGACCAGGCCCAGCGTCCAGCTCGGGTAGATCAGCATGAGGTCGATGCCGAGCTCGTCGAGGCGCTCGTGCATCAGGCTCGGCAGGTGGGCGGTGGCGCGCTCGTGGGCGTCGGCCACGGGGTTTCCCCACCACGACGGCATCGACGCCCAACGGTCGAGCACCTCGGGCGCGGTGCGGTCGGCCTGGAACACGGCGGTGTCGAACGGGCCCCGGACCTGCTGTGCGTAGCGGTCGGCCAGCGCGGTGCCGCCCTGCTCCTCGAGGTAGCTCATGATCTCGTCGTTCACCAGCGGCATGAACTCGAGGAAGTGGCCGTCGCCGTCGACGATCGGGTGCCCGACGCGGCGCCGGACCTCGGCCGCGGTGATGCCGTTCGCGGTGCTGGTCATGTGTCCCCCTGCTGGTGCTGCTGGTCCCCGTGCCGGTGTGCCGGCACTGCCGGGCACGCTAGTTGCACCGTGCAAGTAGCGTGCGGGTGCCGGGCCGGGGGCCCGCCGAGCGCCGGGGGGACCACGTGGGCAAGGACGACGTCAGGCCGATCCGCAGCATCCTCTTCGTCGGGGGCGACGACGGCGAGCAGCTGCGAGCCAGCACCGGGTTCGGCGCCGACGCAGTGATCTGCGACCTCGAGGAGCCGCGCGAGCCGTTCACCGACGCCATGCGCGTGGCCGCCGGCGCCGACGTGGGGGAGTTCCTGCGCGGCCTGCCCGGGTCGGGCGTGACCACCCAGTACTTCGTGCGGGTGCGCGGCCCCCACACCGGGCTGATGTTCCGCGACCTGGCGCCCGTCGTGTGCGCCGGGCTCACCGGTGTGCTCGTGCCGAAGATCGACGGGCGCGACGACGTGATCGCCGCCGACGC
>CAMFLJ010000436.1 GCA_945957335.1 uncultured Actinomycetes bacterium
CTCGAGCACCGGGGGCTCGGCGTGGTGCTCGAAGGCGGCCGGCCCGTGGCGGGTCTCCTCGGGCTGCGCGACCCACAGCTGCACGAGCTGCTGGGCGCCCGAGGCGCGGGCGGGCACGAGCTCGGCGTGCACCACGCCGTTGGCGGCGGTCATGAGGTTGACCTGGCCGGGGCGCAGCGGCTGCTCGCTGCCGAGGCTGTCGTGGTGGACGAGCTCGCCCTCGACCATCCAGGTCACGGTGTGCAGGCCGATGTGGGGGTGGGGCCCGACCTGCATGGTGGCCACCGATGCGTCGAGCGGGCCGGCGTGGTCGACGAAGCACCACGCCCCCACGGTGCGCCGCACGGCGCGGGGCAGGAGCCGGCGCACGGTGATGCCACCGACGTCGGCCTCCTGGCCCCTGATGAGCTCGGGGGTCACCGGCGGCGCCTCCCGGTGAAGGGCTTGAGCCCGTTCGGCGGCACGGTGCCGAGCTTGCCCCGCTGGAAGTCGTCGAAGGCCTGCTGGATCTCGGCCTTGGTGTTCATCACGAACGGGCCGTACTGCACCACCGGCTCGCGGATGGGCTCGCCTCCGAGGAGCAGCACGTCGAGCGCCTCGTCGGCGGCAGCGGTGAGGGTCACGGTGTCGCCGGCGCCGAAGAGGGCGAGTTGGCCTGTCGTCAGCGGCGCGGCCTCCTCGCCGGCCGAGCCCCGTCCCGCCAGCGCGTAGGCCAGGGCGTTGAACGAGGGGTCCCACGGCACGACCAGACGGGCACCGGGGGCGAGGGTGACGTGGGAGACCACGATCGGCGTGTGGGTGCGGCCCGGGCCGTGGTGGTCACCCAGGTCGCCGGCGATCAGGCGCACGAGGGCTCCGCCGTCGGTCGACGACAGCAGCGTGACCTTGCCCGGCTCGAGGTTCTGGTAGCGGGGCTTGGCCATCTTGGACCGGCGGGGCAGGTTCACCCACAGCTGCACGCCGTGGAACGTGCCGCCGGAGATCACGAGGCGCTCGGGCGGCGTCTCGATGTGAAGGATGCCCCGGCCGGCGGTCATCCACTGGGTGCCGCCGTCGGTGATGGTGCCGCCGCCACCGCGGGAGTCCTGGTGCTGGAAGGTGCCGTCGATGATGTAGGTCACCGTCTCGAAGCCGCGGTGCGGGTGCCAGTCGGTTCCCCTCGGCTCGTAGGGCTGCCAGTCGACCTCGCCCATCTGGTCCATGTGGACGAAGGGGTCGAGGTCGGCCGTGGAGATGCCGGCGAAGGCGCGGCGGACCGGGAAGCCCTCGCCCTCGTACCCGGAGGGGGCGGTGGTGACGGAGCGGACCGGACGGGGGCGGGGAGCGGCGCCGTCGGGGCCGGTGACGGGCACCTCGAGGCGGGGGAGGGTGAGGGTGTCGGCGGTGACTGCGGGCATCGACTGCTCCGTTCCGGCGGTCAGGTTCCTTGTGTGCGCAAGTTTCTCAACGGTGGCGACCGGTGGTTTGTTCCCCTGCGTCAGGTGATGCCGACCAGGTCGGCCAGCTCGTCGAGCGCCAGGGAGAACGCCCGCTCGGGATTGGCGAGCATCGGCCCGAAGTGGCCGAACAGCTCGAGGCTGACATGGCCGACCAGGCCCGTCCACGCCGTCATGCCCCGCAGGGCCGGGCCCGCCGGCACGCCCGGCATCAGCGCCGCGAGCGCGGCCGGGTCGAGCGCCCGGGTGGCTCCCTTCGGTGCAGCCGGGTCGTCGCCGAGGCGGCCGGCGAGGGCGGCGTCGGCGACGATCGTGCCCAGCACGGCGGTGACCCGGGTGGCCGGCACCACGGTGGACTCGGGCGCGGCGTAGCCGGGCACCGGCGAGCCGTAGACCAGCGCCCACTCGTGCGGGTGGTCGAGCGCCCAGCGCCGCACGGCCGTGCCCACCGCCCGCCAGCGGCCCCGCAGGTCGCTCCGGCGGCGGGCTGCGTCGGCCTGCTCCGCGGCCTCGCCGAGGTCGTCGAACGCGGTGGTGATCAGGAGGGTGAGCAGCTCGTCGCGGCTGCCCACGTAGCGGTAGACGGCCGACGACACCATGCCGACGTCGCGGGCGACCTCGCGCAGCGACAGGGCGGCCGCGCCGCGCTCGGCCAGCTGGCGCCGGCCGGCCTCGAGGATGAGGCCCATCTGCTGCTCGCGGTGCTCGGCCCGGCTCATGGCCCCATCCTGCCAGACCGGCGCCCCCAAGTGAGAGCACTGCTCTTGCTTTTCCACGGGCCCGGCGCGAAGGTGACGCCTGCACAGAGAGCAGTGCTCTCCTTTCTCGTCGCTCCGGAGGAACGTCTCATGGCCACCCACCTCGTCGTCGGCGCCGGCACCATCGGCTCTGCGGTCGCCCTCCACCTCGCCCGCCGCGGCGACGACGTCCTCGTCGCCTCCCGCCGGGGCCGGGCCCCCGCCCACGACCGCATCCGGGCCGTCGCCCTCGACGCCACCGACCACGACGCGCTGGCCGCCGCCGCGGAGGGCGCCACCGCCCTGTTCGACTGCGCCAACCCCGCCTACGACCGCTGGCCCACCGACTTCCCGCCGCTCGCCGCCTCCGCCCTGGCCGCGGCCGAGCGCTCCGGCGCGGTGCTGGTGATCCTCTCCAACC
>CAMFLJ010000437.1 GCA_945957335.1 uncultured Actinomycetes bacterium
AGGCGGTGACCCCCGGGCTGAGCTCGACCTTGCCGTCGAACGGGATCGGTCCGCCGGTGTAGGAGGTGGCCGTGCCGGAGACGAGGTACTCGTGCTCCTCGTAGCCCACCGCGGCCAGGTCGATCGTCGACGCGCTGGCCAGCGACACCCCCTTGCCACCCGTGAGCTCGGGCCCGATGGTGGCCTCCGGCCCCGGGGCGACCGTGCGGGTGATCGCGACGGCGGAGGTGGTGGCGGTCGACGGCCCTGCGCCCGACGAACCGGACGAGCAGGACCCGAGGAGGAGGGCCGCGGCGAGCACGATGGCCGCCGCACCCCCCGTGCGACGTGACATGGCCGGGAAGTCTGCCACCCGGCGGGCGACGCGACCGGGTGGACCGTGTACGGTCCTCGACCCGAAGGCTTCGCGACGTACCCGGGGGGACGACGATGGCGAGCAGGGTCGGGCAGTACTGCATCTGGGTCAGCGATCTCGAGCGATCGGTGCAGTTCTACGAGGACATCATCGGGCTCAAGGTGCAGAGCCGCACCGAGATCCCGGGCGTGAAGGAGGCCGTGCTGGCCGCCGACGAGGGCGGCGGCCGCATCCAGCTCGCCCACGCCTGGGAGGAGCCGGTTCCCGTCGACCACGGCAACGCGCTGTGGAAGATCTACATGCTCGTCGACGACGCCATGGCCGTTCACGACAAGGCCGTCGCCGCGGGCTACACCTCCACGATGGTGCCCGAGCGGCTCGACCGCTGGCCCGTCATCGTCGGGTTCATCCTCGATCCCGACGGCTACAACATCGAGCTGATGCAGCAGATCGGTGAGGACGACAGGAGTGGCGCGAAGTGAAGATCTCGTGCGGCATCGTGCCGTCGCTCGACTCGGTCGAGCAGGCCCAGCTGGCCGAGGAGCTCGGCTACGACCGGGCGTGGCTCTACGACTCGCCGGCCATCTACGCCGACATCTGGGTCACCATGGCCCGCATCGCGGATCACACCGACCGCATCGGCCTCGGCACCGCGGTGCTGGTGCCGAGCCTGCGCAGCGTGATCGCCACGGCGTCGGCCATCGCCACCATCGAGGGCTTCGCCCCGGGTCGCCTGGCCGTGGGCTTCGGCACCGGTGCCACCGCCCGCTGGACGCTCGGCAAGGACGCCCTCACCCTCGCCGAGACGGGCGAGTTCCTGCGCCAGCTGCGCGGCCTGCTCAACGGTGAGGTCGTCGAGGTCGACGGCGAGGCCGTGCAGATGATGCAGCTCCCGCAGTTCGTGCCGCCCCGCCCGATCGACGTGCCGATCCTCCTCAGCGCCCTCGGCCCCAAGGGCCAGGCGCTCACCAAGGAGGTCGCCGAGGGCATCATGACCGTGGGCTTCGGCCTCCCCGACTACGGCTGGTGCGCCCAGCTCGTCGTGGGCACCGTGCTCGACCCCGGCGAGGCGCTGACCTCCGAGCGGGTCAAGCAGGCCGCCGGCCCCTGGTACGCCATCATGGGCCACGGCGCCTGGGAGGCCGGCCCGGAGTTCGTCGACGGCTTCCCCGGCGGCGCCGAGTGGCGGGCCGAGCTCGAGTCGATGCGGCCCGAGGGCCAGCGCCACCTCGAGGTCCACGAGGGCCACGCCACCACCGTCACCGAGCTCGACCGCATCCTGGTCGACGCCGCCGGCGAGGGCATCGTCGGCATGAACTGGATCGAGGAGCCCGAGGGCATCCGCACCAAGATCGCCGAAGCCGAGGCGATGGGCACCACCGAGATCATCTACGCGCCGAGCGGCCCCGACGTGCCCCGGGAGCTGCGCGCGTTCGCGGAGGCGGCAGGCCTGTGAGCAGCGTCGAGGACAACAAGAAGATCGTCCAGCAGTACTGGGACGCCCTGGCCGTGCGCGACTGGGACGGCATGAAGGCCCTCCTCACCGACGACTGCCACTACACCGACGTCGGCACGCCCGGCGACGGCGGGGTGGGCCCCGACGGCGTGGTGCGCCGGGTCCAGATCGGCCTCGAGCCGCTGTCGGACTACAAGCACCTCCCCGGCACCAACATGATCGGCGAGGGCGACCTCGTGATGACCGAGCACACCGAGCAGTGGCACTTCCACACCGGTGAGGTCATCGACCACTCGTTCGTCTCGGTCACCCAGCTGCGCGACGGCAAGATCTGCCGCTGGCACGACTACTCGAACATCCCGAACATCACCGACAACGCGCCGCAGTGGTGGCTCGAGCACATCATCACCGAGTCCACCAAGGACCTCGGCTGAGCCTGCCCGCCACCCCGGCCCACTGCCGCTCCGGTCACCGCCCCGGCGGGGGCCGCGGCACCCGACCCACCGACCACACACCCTGGGGGAACCTCCGATGATCGTGTTCAGCGTGCTCTACCCGAAGACCGACGGCGCCACCTTCGACCACGACTACTACGCCAACAGCCACGTGCCGCTGGCCATCGACGCGTGGGGCCTCGACGCCGGCCAGGCCCGCATCGAGAAGGGCCTCGACGGCCCCTACGAGGCCGCCGTCCACTTCACCTTCGACTCGGCCGACGCCCTCGGTGCCGCCATGGGCTCGGAGCGCACCGGTGAGGTCATGGCCGACGTCGCCAACTACAC
>CAMFLJ010000438.1 GCA_945957335.1 uncultured Actinomycetes bacterium
CCCCACTATCCTCTTCGTCGGCAGCGTCAGATGTGTATAAGAGACAGGCGGTGGGTGGGCGATGAAGGCCGAGCGCAGCGCGTGGGGCGAGGTGGAGCGGGGTGACTGGCTGCCGCTCCTCGCCGAGGCCGCCGACAGCGGAGCGCTCATGGCGAGCGTCTGCACCGGCGCCATGCTGCTGGCCCACTCCGGCGTGATCGGCACCCGCACGGCGACGACCCACCACGTGGCCCTCGACGACCTGGCCGCCACCGGCGCCACGGTCGTGCAGGAGCGCGTGGTCGACACCGGTCGGGTGATCACCGGCGGGGGCGTCACCAGCGGGCTCGACGTCGGGCTCCACCTGGTCGAGCGCCTGGTCGGTCCCGAGGCCGCCGAGGCCGCGGCCCGGCGGATGGAGTACCCCCGCCTGCCCGTCCTGGTGGTCGACGAGGGCTAGGCGCTCGAGCCCGCGGGCTCGCCGGCGCCGCGGTGGGCGTCGAGCTCGGCGGCGACGGCCATCATCCGTGTCCGGAGCCACTGCAGGCCCGGGTCGGTGTCGGTGCCGCTCGACCACATCAGCACCTCGTGGATGGGCTCGAGCGGCAGCGGCGGGTCGAGCAGGCGCAACGAGGCGCGGGCCCCGACGGCCTCGGCCAGGCGCTCGTGGATGAGGGCGATCATCCCGGTGCCGGCCAGCAGGAGCGGCGCCAGCCCGTACGCCGTGGTCATCTCCACGTTGCGGTGCACGCCGAGGGCGTCGAGCTGGGCCTCGGCCGGCGACACCTGATGGCCGCAGGAGCCCGCCAGGTAGGGCAACGAGCCGAACTGCTCGAGGGTGATCGAGTCGCCGACCTCGGCGTTGGCGGCGTCGACCGCGCACACGAAGCGGTCGGTGAACAGCTCGACGTGGGGCATCGTGACGTGCTCGGGGTAGGCCTCGCGCGGCACGATCCCCAGCTCGGCCACCCCGCTGCGCAGCTGCGCCGGGAGCTCGGGGGTGGGCGGGGTGACGTGCAGCCTCACGCCCGGCGCCTCCTCGGCCAGGCGAGCGGTGAACGGCGTGAGGAACACCATCGTCACGTAGTCGCTGGCCACGACGGCGATGTCGCGCTCGGCGGTGGCCGGGTCGAAGCGGCGACTGCGGTCGAGGAGCGCCCGGATGTCGTCGAGCACCTCGCGCACCGGCTTGGCGATGGCGAGGGCGAACGGCGTGGGGACCATCTCGCGCCCGTCGCGCACGAGGAGCGGATCGTCGAACAGGGCACGCAGCCGGGCGAGGGTGGCGCTCATCGCCGGCTGCCCGACGCACAGCCGGGCCGCGGCGCGGGTGACGCTGCGCTCGTCGACCAGGGCGTCGAGGGCCACCAGCAGGTTGAGGTCGACCTGGTTGAGGTCGACGCCGCCGTGCTCCATGGCCGCCGACCGTAGCAAGCATCGATCGCGTCGATGCCTCGCATCACGAGAGATCGTTCGACCTCGGAGGTCGCCATCCGTACGTTCGGACCACCGGCTCGGTGGACCCGCCACCGCCGGTCGAGGAGAACCGATGACCATCCTGATGACCAGCGACCTGGCCGGTGTCGACGCCGCCGGCTACCAGCACCTCGTCGACCAGCTCGGCGACGTCCTGACCTCCACCGACGGCTTCCTCGCCCACGCCGCGGGGCCCACCGACACCGGGTGGCGTGTCGTCGAGCTGTGGACCTCCGAGGAGGCCCACCGGGCCTGGTTCGACGCCCACGTGGTGCCGACGATGCCGCCGGGGGCGCCGCTGCCGACCATCACCATCCAGCCGGTGACGAACACCCTGGTGCCCATCACCTGAGCCGGCCGCCGGCGAGAGTCGCCGGCCGCGGCCACTCAGTTCATGTCGTCCGGATGGGGCCCCATCCGCTCGTCACGGTCGAGGGTGGCGATGCGGGCCATCTCCTCGTCGGTGAGCTCGAAGTCGAGCACGTCGAGGTTCGAGGCGATGCGCTCGGCGTGGTCGGACTTCGGGATGGTGACGATGCCGCTCTGGATCTGCCAGCGCAGCGTGGCCTGCACCGCGGTCTTGCCGTGGGCTGCGCCGATCTCGGTGAGCACCGGGTCGTCGGCCACCTTTCCCCGGGCGATCGGGCTCCAGGCCTCGGTGACGATGCCGTGCAGCGAGTCGAAGTCGCGCACCTGCTGCTGTTGGAAGTAGGGGTGGAGCTCGACCTGGTTGATCACCGGGATGACACCGGTGGCCTCGATGATGCGACCGAGGTGCTCGGGCTGGAAGTTCGAGACGCCCACCGAGGTGAGCCGGCCGCTGGCCTGGAGCTCGAGGAAGGTCTCCCACGTCTCGAGGTAGCGGTCGTTCTTCGGAGCGGGCCAGTGGATGAGGAGCAGGTCCAGGCGCTCGAGGCCCAGCTTGTCGAGGCTCGACTCGAACGACTCGACGGTGTCGTCGTGGCCCTGGCGCCACACCTTCGTCGTGATGTGCAGCTCGTCGCGCGGGATGCCCGAGTCGGCGATGGCCTTCCCGACGCCCTCCTCGTTGAAGTAGCCCCAGGCCGTGTCGATCGAGCGATACCCGATCTCGAGTGCCTCGCCGACGATGCGGGCGGTCTCCTCGGCGG
>CAMFLJ010000439.1 GCA_945957335.1 uncultured Actinomycetes bacterium
GCCCTGTTCGTGGTGGTCGAGCGCCGCAAGGAGGCCGCCGACCGCGACCCGCTCTTCGAGTTCAGCCAGCTCCGCCACCGCACCTACCGCTACGGCCTGTTCACCGCCGTGGTCATCGCCCTCGGCCAGCTCGGCCTGCTCTTCGCCCTGCCGCTCTTCCTCCAGAGCGCCAACGGCCTCACCGCGGAGCAGAACGGCCTGTGGATGCTGCCGCTCGGGCTCATGATGATCGTCGGGGCCCAGGTGGGCGGGAAGCTCAACCACCGCTTCGGCACCACCAACGTGGTGCGCACCGGCTTCTTCATGGAGGCCGTGGCCCTCTTCCTGATCATCCCGTTCATCGAGCCCGGCGTCGGCTTCTGGACCCTCGTCTGGCCCGTCGCCCTCTTCGGCCTCGGCGTCGGCGCCGCCAGCGGCCAGCTCACCAACCTGGTGCTCTCGGAGATCCCGATCGAGAAGACGGGCGTGGCCTCGGGCGCCAACAGCACCGCCCGCCAGCTCGGTGCCGCCCTCGGCGCCGCCATCCTCGGCTCGCTCATCACCGTGCAGACCACCAACAGCGCGGTCGACGCCGTCAACGCCGCCGGCCTGCCCCAGGGCCTCACCGACACCGCCGTGCGCGGCATCGACGCCATGGGCGCCAACTGGCAGGTGCCGGCCCAGGCCAGCCCCGACCAGGCCGCGGCGCTCAAGGGCATCTTCGACAACGCGCTCACCAGCGGCGTGCGCTGGTCGATCGGCTTCGCCGCCGCCCTCGTGTTCCTCGGCGCCCTCGCCAGCCTGCTCATCCCCCAGGTCCGCCCCGTCGGTGGGCGCATCCTCGTGGGCGACGACGCCAAGGCCGCTGCCGCGGAGGCCGCGGCCGCCCGCCGCGACGCCGTGCAGCAGGCCGAGTGCGAGACCCTGCAGCCGATGCCCGCGGAAGCTCGCTGAGCCACGCCCACCGCGGCACCCCTCGGCATCCGTAGCCTCTTCGAGATGGACGCCTGGCGACCCCCCACCCCCTCGCAGCTGCGGCGCCTCGTCGAGGAGCTCGCCGAGGCGGGCCTCGACCTCGACGGCTCGGCCGCGTGGCACGAGCTCGCCATCGAGGAGATCGCCTACGCCATGCGCCCCAAGGTGCACGAGCGCTACGTGCCGAGCTACGGCGCCATCATCCAGCCCACCACCGACCCCGAGACGTGGCGGACGGTCACCGGCCTGGTGATCGAGCGGGGCCCGATCTCGCTGCACCCCGACGCCCGCCTGCGCAGCTACGCCGACGGCATCGCCAGCTGGCTCATGCGCCACGCCGACGGCACCAACGAGTGGGTCACCCTCGACCGGCCCGCCGGCTCCGAGCGCGACCTCGTCGTGCTGGCGGGCGCGCTCGGTGCCACCATCGTGCAGCGCCACCCCACCGGGCTGGTGCGCATCGTCGGCACCGACGGCGTCTACCGCTGGAGCGGCATGGGCTGGCGCTACGAGCCGCTCGTCGACCAGTGGATCGAGCAGGTCGCCGACGGCGACGGCGACCACCACGTGCTGCACCGGCTGCTGGAGTTCGCGGTGCACGACCTCGGCGCCCGGGGCATCGGCGCCATCCTCGTGTACCGGCCCGACGAGAGCCTCACCCTCAGCCACGAGCTGCGGCTGCAGACCCCGCCCAAGCTGCGCATCACCTGGCCGATGGCGCTGGCGCCGCTGCGCCACGCGCTGGCCCAGAGCGACGGCGCCGCCCTGTTCGACGACGAGGGGGTGCTCATGGAGATCGGGGTGCGCCTGGTGCCGACCTTCGAGGCCGAGGTCGGCGTCGACGGCTACCGCGGCATGCGCCACACCGCGGCCCGCCGCTACAGCTACGACGACCCGGGCGCCACCGTGATCGTGGTGAGCGAGGACGGTCCCGTCACCGTGTTCCGTGGCGGCCAGCTCACCGGCACCGCCGACGTGGGCATCGACGAGCAGGCCGCACCGAGCTGACCGGCCCGGACCGAGGGCCCCGACCCGTGGCGGCGAGCCGTCCAGGGGCGGCCTCGGCCTCGGACCCCACCGTCGGAACAACCCTGGCGCCGCCGGCGTTCACAGGGCCGAACCAAGGGAGGCAGAGCAGATGAGCGAGACCACCGAGCGCGCCGTGCTGGCCGGAGGGTGCTTCTGGGGGATGCAGAACCTCATCCGGAAGATGGACGGCGTGATCACCACGAGGGTCGGCTACACGGGCGGCGACGTCGCCAACGCGACCTACCGCAACCACGGCACCCACGCCGAGGCCATCGAGATCCTGTTCGACCCCGACACGCTGTCGTACCGCGACCTGCTGGAGTTCTTCTTCCAGATCCACGACCCCACCACGAAGAACCGGCAGGGGAACGACATCGGCCTCAGCTACCGGTCGGCGATCTACTACGTCGACGACGAGCAGAAGGCCGTCGCCCTCGACACCATCGCCGACGTCGACGCCTCCGGCCTGTGGCCCGGGCCGGTCGTGACCGAGGTCGAGGCCGTGGGCCCGTTCTGGGAGGCCGAGCCCGAGCACCAGGACTACCTGGAGCCTGTCTCTTATACACATCTCCGAGCCCACGAGACTAAGGCGAATCTCG
>CAMFLJ010000440.1 GCA_945957335.1 uncultured Actinomycetes bacterium
CGTCGAGGTCGTGCTCGCCGGCGACATCGCCGAGGCCGAGCGGCAGCTGGTGCTGCACATCGACAGCTCGGTCGCCGTCGTCGAGGAGCGGGTCACCAAGGCGATCGCCCGCATGGCAGGCGTGCGGCCCGAGGCGAGCCGGCCCGAGGGCTGAGGAGGCGGGCACCAGGCGCCGTGGGGACGGCGCCGCAGCAGGGACCGGCAGGACCGATGCAGCACGGACACGGGAGCGGAGCGGGAGTGAAGAGCGACACGACGACACCGGCAGGCGGTGGGGCCACGGCGCCCCTCCTGGTCGCCCGGGGCATCACCCGCCGCTTCGGTGAGGTGGTCGCCAACGAGGGGGTCGACCTCGACCTGGCCACCGGCGAGATCCACGCCGTGCTCGGCGAGAACGGCGCCGGCAAGAGCACCCTCATGAAGGTCGTCTACGGGGTGCACCCCGCCGACGAGGGCGAGATCGCCGTCGACGGCACGCCGGTGGTGATCGACTCCCCCGCCGTCGCCCGCGACCTCGGCATCGGCATGGTGTTCCAGGACCTGCGCCTGGTGCCGGCCCTCACCGTGGTCGACAACATCTCCCTCGCTCTCCCGCTGAAGGGCCTGCGCTTCCGGCGCAAGGAGCTGGCGGCCTCGATCACCAAGGCGTCGCAGCGGTTCGGCCTCCAGGTCGACCCGGCGGCGACGGTCCGTGACCTGTCGATCGGCGAGCGCCAGCGGGTCGAGATCCTGAAGGTGCTGCTCACCGGTGCCCGCCTGGTGATCCTCGACGAGCCCACGAGCGTGCTCGCCCCCCAGGAGGTCGACCACCTCTTCGAGGGCCTCGACCAGCTCCGCTCGAGCGGCCTCTCGGTGGTGATCATCACCCACAAGCTGCGCGAGGCGAGGGCCGTGGCCGACCGGTGCACCATCCTGCGCGGCGGGCGGCTCATCCTCGGCGGTGTCGCCCCCTCCACGCTCACCGACGGTGAGCTGATCGAGGCGATGGTCGGTCGCAGCGTGCCGGCCCTGCCCAGCGAGCGCGTCGAGGTGCCCGCCGACGCCACCCCGGCCCTGCAGCTCGCCGGGGTGTCGGTGCACGGCAAGGGCAGCCGGGCCCTGCTCGACGGCGTCGACCTCGAGGTGCGGGCCGGCGAGCTCGTGGGCATCGCCGGCGTGGCCGGCAACGGCCAGAAGGAGCTCTACGAGGTCGCCCTCGGCCTGCGCAGCCCCGACACCGGCACCGTCACCATCGCCGGCCAGTCCGCTCGCCACCTCACGCCCCGGGTGGCCCACGCCGAGGGTGCCGCCGCCGTGCCCGAGGACCCGATCACCGACGCGGTGGTGCCGGGCCTCTCGGTGCTCGAGCACGTCACCCTCGACGACCTGCCCCGCTTCCGGAAGGGCCTCGGCATCGACTGGAAGGGCGCGGCCGAGCACCTCGACGAGCTCGACCGCCACACCGGCCTGCGGGTGGCCGCGCCCCACCGCGTCGTGTCGACCTTGTCGGGCGGCAACATCCAGCGGGTCATGCTCGTGCGGGCCCTCGGCTCGCCCGCCCGGCTGGTCGTGGCCGCCTACCCGAGCCGCGGCCTCGACATCGCCTCCACCCGCCGCACCCAGGAGCTGCTGCTCGAGCAGCGGGCCGCCGGCGCAGGGGTGCTCCTCGTCTCGGAGGACCTCGACGAGCTCTTCGAGCTGTCCGACCGCATCGCGGTCGTCCACCACGGGGCCGTGGTCGGCATCGTCGACCCCCGCACCGCGGACCGCTACGAGGTCGGCCAGCTCATGCTCGCCGGCCACACCGACCCCGACGAGCGAGAGCGAGGCGCGGCATGACCGTCCCGACCGCCCCGGCCGATGCCATCACACCGGCCTACCCGGGTCTCGACGACCCACCGGTGCCGGCCCCGCCGGACGAGGTGGAGGGCCCGAGCTGGTTCTTCCGCAGCGGCAACTCGGTGCTGCGGTTCCTCCTCGCCCTCGCGGTGGCCGCGGCGATCTTCTCGGTCTTCATGATCGTGAAGGGCGTCAACCCGATCACCGCCTACGGCGACATGATCCACTCGATCTTCCGGTCGCCGAAGCAGATCGGCGAGATCTTCATCCGGGCCACGCCGATCATGCTGGCCGGCCTCGCGGTCGCCATCCCCGCCCGGGCCGGGCTCATCAACGTCGGCGGCGAGGGCCAGCTGATCGTCGGTGGCATCGCCGCCGCCGGCGTCGCCCTCAACACGCCGGGCATGTCGGCCGGGCTGGTGGTGGTGCTCATGGTGCTGGCGGCCATCGCCGCCGGTGCCGCCTGGGCCGCCATCGCCGCCGTGCTCCGGATGTGGGTCGACATCAACGAGGCGGTCACCACCCTGCTGCTCAACTACATCGCCCTCGACCTGCTCGGGTTCCTGATCTACGACCCGTGGAAGGACGCCAACGGGTCGGGCCAGCCCACCACGCCGCCGCTGGCCTCCGCGCTGCGCCTGCCCGTGATCGGCGACAGCCGGGTGCACATCGGCATCCTGATCAGCGTCGGCCTGGCCCTCGTGTGCTGGGTCTGTCTCTTATACACATCTCCGAGCCCACGAGACTAAGGCGAATCT
>CAMFLJ010000441.1 GCA_945957335.1 uncultured Actinomycetes bacterium
CCCACACCGAGTGCGACGAGCTCGGCATGTCGGCCGCCCAGAAGCTGGCGGCCCGGCGGGCCATCGACGGGCTCGGCATCGCCCCCGACCGGGTCCTGCTCGACGGCAACTGGGACTTCGTCGGCGGCGGCATCACCCGCACCGTCGTGAAGGGCGACGCCCGGTGCCTGTCGATCGCGGCGGCGTCGATCCTGGCCAAGGTCAGCCGCGATCGCATGATGCGGGCCGAGGCCGAGAACTTCCCGGGCTTCCACTTCCACGCCAACAAGGGCTACCCGTGCCCCCGCCACAAGCTGGCCCTCGCCGGCATGGGCCCCACCACGATCCACCGGCGCACCTGGGCGTTCATGGACTCGCTGCCGTGGACCGGCATCGTGCGCACCCCGCCGGTGGGCACCCAGACCACGCTCTTCTGACGGGTCGCGTACCCTGCGGCGACACACCGTCGAGGGGGGACCATGGCAGAGCAGGGGACCGGCCGGCTGGCCGGCAAGGTCGCGATCGTCACGGGCGCGGCCCGAGGCCAGGGCCGGGCCGAGGCCGAGCTCTTCGCCGCCGAGGGCGCGGTGGTGGTGGCCGCTGACGTGCTCGACGTGAGCGACCTCGACGGCGTGCACCTCGACGTGTCGTCGTCCGAGAGCTGGGCCGCGGCGGTGGCGGTGGCCGTCGAGCGCCACGGCCGCGTCGACGTGCTCGTGAACAACGCGGCGATCTACCCGAAGGGCGGCATCGACTCCACGACCGAGGCCGAGTACCGCCAGGTGCTCGACATCAACCTGGTCGGGCCGTTCCTCGGCATGCAGGCCGTGCTGCCCCACATGGGCGAGGGCGCCTCGATCATCAACATCTCGTCGCTCAACGGGGTGGCGGGCAGCGTCGACCACGTCGGCTACACCGCCTCCAAGTTCGGGGTGCGGGGCCTCACCCGCGCCGCCGCCCTCGACCTCGCCCCGCGCGGCATCCGGGTCAACGCCATCCTGCCGGGCGTCATCGACACCCCGATGATCGCCCCGGCCATCTCCGGGCTCGAGGACTACATCGGCAAGGGCATCCCGATGCAGCGGATGGGCCAGCCCCGCGACATCGCCTCGGCCGCGCTCTTCCTGGCGAGCGACGACGCCGCGTGGATCACCGGCACCGACCTCATCGTCGACGGCGGCCACTACGCCACCGTGCCCAAGCTCTGAGCATGGAGCGCCTCGACCTGGTCGACCCGTCGCTGTACCTCGACGGGGTGCCTCGCG
The DNA here is from genome assembly GCA_945957335.1 of uncultured Actinomycetes bacterium. Taxonomy (GTDB): domain Bacteria; phylum Actinomycetota; class Acidimicrobiia; order Acidimicrobiales; family Acidimicrobilacustridaceae; genus CAMFLJ01. Next base: position 1,245 of record CAMFLJ010000441.1, read on the forward strand.
ACTACCTCCGGTGGCTGCGCGACAACGAGCCGGTGGCGTGGCACGACGAGGCCGACGGCCCCGGCTACTGGGTGCTGTCGCGCTACGACGACGTGGTGGCCGCCAACCGCGACTGGCAGCGCTACTCCAACGCGCTGAAGGGCTCGTCGATCGAGGAGGCCCGCAGCGAGGAGGAGCTGGAGGTGCGGCGCCGCATCTTCGTGAACCAGGACCCGCCCGACCACACCCGTCACCGCAAGCTCGTCAGCCACGCCTTCACCCCCGGCCACGTCCGGCGCATGACCCCGCTCATCGAGGAGACCTGCAGCCGCCTCGTCGACGGCCTGCTCGACGGCGAGGTGCACGACTTCGTCGACGTCGCCGAGGAGCTCTCCTTCCAGATGGTGGCCACCCTCTTCGGGGTGCCCGAGGCCGACCGCCCGGAGCTGCTCGCCATCACCCGCCAGCTCGCCGACTTCCAGGACCCGGAGGTCAACCCCGGGCTCGCCCCGCGGCCCGAGGTGCAGCAGGCGATGTTCGCCTACGGCGCCGGGCTGGTGGCCGAGGTGCGGGCCGACCCCGACGCCCACCGCGGCGTGGTGGTCGACCTGGTGCAGGCCGAGGTGGTCGAGGACGGCGAGGTGCACCGCCTCAGCGACCTCGAGCTGGTGGCGTTCTTCCCGGCGGTGCTGGTGGGCGGGCTCAGCACAACCGCCCACGCCATGACCGAGGCCGTGCACGCCTGGATCGAGGACCCGACGATCTTCGAGCCGTGGCTCGGCGGCGACGAGTGCCCGCCGCAGGTCGTCGAGGAGCTGCTGCGCTGGCGGGGCCCGGTGATGTCGTTCCGCCGCACCGCCACCGAGGACCACGAGCTGCGCGGCCAGGCCATCCGCGCCGGCGACAAGGTGCTGCTCTCCTACGCCTCGGCCAACCGCGACGAGCGGCACTTCGGTGACCCCGACCGCTTCGACGCCGAGCGCACCCCGCTCGACCACGTGGCCTTCGGCGGGGGAGGGCCGCACTTCTGCATCGGGGCCCAGCTCGCCCGGCTCGACCTGCGCCTCGTGCTCGGTGAGCTGTTCCGGCGCGTCGCCTCGTTCGAGGCGGCCGGCGAGCCGCAGCGCCTGCGGGCCAACCAGTTCGCCGGCTGGCTGCACCACCCCGTGGTGGCCCACCCCCGCTGAGGGCCCCCGACGCGGTCACGGCTACCCTCGCCGGCATGCCGCGCCGCCGCTGGGCCATCCTCGCCGCCTTCGTCGCCTGGACCTCCTACGTCTGGGTCACCCGCATCCTCAACGCCTGGGGGTCGTCGAGCACCGAGACCACGGGCGGCAAGGTCGTCTCCACGG
>CAMFLJ010000442.1 GCA_945957335.1 uncultured Actinomycetes bacterium
GCTCACGGCCGGGGCGCCCCCGTCGCTCGGGCCGCCCGCCCGGGAGATGCGCCTGCGCGACGCGTTCACCCAGGTGGCCGACGACCGCTCCGACCTCGACGTCGAGGCCCGGGAGGCCCGGGCCGAGGAACCGCCGAGCTGACCGGTCAGAGCGCGGCGGCGACCTCGGCGGCGATGGCGGCCGCGGCGGCCGCCGGATCGTCGGCGTTGGTGACGGCCCGGCCGATCACCAGCACGTGGGCACCGGCGACGATGGCCGCGGAGGGAGTGGCCGGGCGGGCCTGGTCGTCGGCCCCGACCCCGGCGGGCCGGATGCCGGGCACGACGGTGAGCAGGTCGGGGGCCAGCCGGGCGACCTCGTCGAGGTCGCTCGCCGCGCACACCAGGCCACCGCAGTCGGCCGCCTCGGCGATGCCGACGCGCTCGACCAGGGCGGCCGGGTCGGCGGCCTCGCTGGTGAGCACCGTGACACCGAGGCACGTGGGCAGCGTGAGCCCTGCGGCGGTGGCGCCCTCGTTGAAGCCGTCGACGCCGGCCTTCAGGTGGTCGACCCCGGCACGGGTGTGCACCGTCAGGTAGCTCGCGCCGAGCGACCCCATGACCCGGGCCGCCTTGGCCACGGTGGTGGGGATGTCGAGCAGCTTCAGGTCGGCGAAGACCTCGAAGCCGTCCTCGACCAGCACCTCGATCACCTCGGGCCCGGCCGCGCTGTAGAGCTCGAGGCCGACCTTGGCCACCCCGAACCAGGGGCGCAGCTCGTTGGCGAGGCGCTGGGCCTGGACGATGTCGTCGACGTCGAGCGCGAGCGCCAGGCGGGCGCGCAGCTCGGGCGGCGCACCGGCGGCGTAGGTCTCGGTGTCAGCGGTCATGGGCGTCTCCGATCAGCTCGCGGACCGTGCCCACACCGTGGGCCCGGCACCAGTCCTCCAACTCCTCCCGCACCCGCTCGACGCTGCGCGGGTCGGCGAACGACGCGGTGCCGACCTGCACGGCGCTGGCCCCGGCCAGCAGGAGCTCGACGGCGTCGACGCCCCGCGCCACCCCTCCGACCCCGACGATGGGCAGGTCGGGCAGGTCGCGGTGCACGTCGTGGACGGCCCGCACGGCCACGGGGTGGATGGCCGGGCCCGAGAGGCCGCCGCCGCCACCGCCCAGGCGGGGCCGGCGGGTCTCGGGGTCGATCGCCATGCCCAGCACGGTGTTCACGAGGGTGACGGCCTCGGCCCCGGCGCCCGCCGCGGCCTCGGCGATCGGGGTGAGCGACGCCACCGCGGGGCTGAGCTTGGCCCACATCGGCCGTCCGCACACCGAGGCGGCGGCCACCGCGGCGGCGGTCTGCTCGGGCGACTGGGCGAACATCCGGCCCCGGTCGTGGTGGTTGGGGCACGACACGTTGACCTCGACCGCGATCACCTCGGCCGGTGCGACGGCCAGCGCCTCGGCGGCCGCCGCGTAGTCGTCGACGGTGCTGCCCCAGATGCTCACGACCACCCGGGCTCCGGCGGCCTGCAGCAGCGGCAGCTCGTCGGCCAGCCACGCCGGCACGCCGGGGCCCTGGAGCCCGACGCTGTTGATCATGCCCGCCGGTGTCTCGTGCACCCGCGGCGCCGGGTTGCCCGCCCAGGGCCCGGCCGAGAGCGACTTCACGACCAGGGCGCCGAGCGCCGAGAGGTCGACGTAGGCGCCCAGCTCGTCGCCGTGGCCGGCGGTGCCCGACGCCGTCATCACCGGGTTGGGCAGCTCGAGCGACCCCACCGTGGTGGTGAGGTCGACGGGCGGCCCGTCGGCGGCGGTGCGGCGCCGGCGGGCCATCAGCCCTCCGGCTCGAACAGCTGGGCCTCGTGGGCGCCGACGCCGCGGTGGTACTCCTGCAGCGGCCGCACCTGGAGGCGGTGCCGGGCCCGGTCGGCCATGCCGTTCACCGCGGCGAGCCCCGCCGCGGCGGTGGTGAGCAGCGGCACCTGGTGGCGGCCGGCGGCGGCGCGGATGTGGGCGCCGTCGGCGCGGGGCCCGCGGCCGCGTGGCGAGTTGACCACCAGCACGACGTCGCCGCTCTCGATGAGGTCGACCGCGTCGTGGCCGTCGGCGTCGCCGATCTTGGCGACCACGGTGGGCACCTCGATGCCGTTCGCCCGCAGGTGGTCGGCCGTGCCGGAGGTGGCGGCGATGGTGAAGCCGAGGTCTCGGAACTGCTGGGCGGCCCGCACGCCGGTGGCCTTGTCGCGATCCGCGAGCGACAGGAAGACCACGCCCGAGGTGGGCAGGTTGGTGCCCGCCGCGAGCTGGCTCTTGGCGAAGGCCAGGCCGAAGGTGAGGTCGATGCCCATGACCTCGCCGGTGGAGCGCATCTCCGGGCCGAGCAGGGCGTCGGACTCGGGGAAGCGGCCGAAGGGCAGCACCGCCTCCTTCACCGCCACGTGGTCGCCCTCGACCGGCTCGGTGAGCAGCTTCTCGTCGCGCAGCTCGGCCAGCGTGGCGCCCATCATCACCCGGCTGGCCACCTTGGCCAGGGGCACGCCCGTGGCCTTGGCCACGAACGGCACGGTGCGGCTGGCGCGGGGGTTGGCCTCGATCA
>CAMFLJ010000443.1 GCA_945957335.1 uncultured Actinomycetes bacterium
CGGCCATCCCGATGTTCGAGGCCGACGAGGCCGGCGCCTGGCGCGAGGTGTGGGACTGACCGCCGGGGCCCGACGCTCGGCCGTCGCCGCCTCGGTCGTCCTCGTCGACGCCGACACCGCCCTCTCCCCCGGATGGCTCGTCGTCGCCGACGGCACGATCGAGTCCGTCGGCGAGGGCACGCCTCCCCCCGACGTGCCCGTCGTCGCTCGCGGCGACCTCGCGATGCCCGGGTTGGTGAGCGCCCACCAGCACGCCGTCGACCTGCTCGTCGCCGGTGGCCCGACGGGGCCGACGTTCCTCGACTGGCTGCTCGGCACCTACCACGCCGGCCTGGCCCTGGCCGACCCCGAGGGCTGCGCCGCGGCGGTCGGCGCAGTGCGCGCCGCCACGCTCGCCGCCGGCGTGACGACCATGGTCGACTGCTGGTCCGTGGGCCCGGTCGCCGACGCGGCACGCGCCTCGGCCTGCGCCGACGCCTCGATCGAGGCGCACCGGGCGAGTGGTGGTCGGACCGTCTTCGCGGTGATGGGGAACGAGCACCCGGCTCCCGGCTGGGACGCCGCCGGTGCGCCGATCGACGTGCACACGCTGTGCCGTCCGCACGAGGTGACGCTGCTCGAGGTCGAGCGCCTCGCTGCCGCCCACCACCGGGCCGACGGCGGCCGCACGCTGGTGGCCCCGTCGCCCGAGCTCCCGGAGACGGCGACGGCGGCCGGCCTGCACGGTGCGCTCGAGCTCGCCACCCGCCTCGACGTCGTCCTGCCCATGCACCTTTGCGCCTCGCCGCCGAGCCGCGCCGCGTACGGCCCGGCCGAGCTCGAGCGCGACGGGCTGGCCGGGCCCCGCCTCCTCGCCGCCCACGTCAGCGCGGTCGACACCGACGACGTGGCGGAGCTCGGCCGCGCCGGCATCGCGGTGGCCCACTGCCCCCGCTCCTCCCAGGCGCTCGGAGGCGCGGCGCCCACCCCGCTCGCCGCCCTCCGGCGGGCCGGAGCACGGGGCGCGCTGGGGCTCGACAACGCGTCGCTCAACCCTTCCCGCGACCTGTTCGCCGAGGCCCGGGCCGCCATCGGTTGGTCGCACGTGGCGGGCGACCCGCTCGACGCGGCCACCGCCTTCGGACTGCTCACCACCGAGGGCGCCGAGGCCGCCGGCCTCGGCCCCTCGATCGGGCGCCTCACCGTCGGGCGGCGCGCCGACGTCGCCGTGCTCGACACCTCGGGCCCGCACTGGTGGCCCCGGCGCGCCACGTGGGTCGAGACGGTGGTGGCCAGCGCGACCGCGGCCGACGTGTCCACGGTGATGGTCGACGGCCGCGTGGTGGTGCGCGACGGCGAGGCGGTGGTGCCGGCCGACGTGGCCACGCTCGAGCGGGCCGCGATGCGGATCGCCACCGAGCGCGGGTGGCGCTGAGCCGGCTCACGGTCGGGGCGGGTCGCTCCGAGCCGCCTCAGGGAGGCGGCGACGCGGCCCGACGCTCGGACTCGGCGACGAGGCCCTTCGCGAAGCCGCTGACCATGCGATGGATGAACGTGCTCAGCCCCGGCACGCGGCTGCGGAACGAGCCCGACCAGTCGATGGTCGTGCCGGTGCCCTCCGGGTCGGGCGAGAGCCGCACCTCGGCGAGGTAGCCCTTCCAGGGCAGCGGGCCGCTGAGGGACCGGTAGGCGAAGAAGGTCGGCGGCTCGTAGGCGACCACCTGCTCACGCGACACCGGCCCGACACCGGCACCGAAGCGACGGATCGCCCCGACGCCGTGGGGCGCGGGCTCGCCCTCGCACTCGTAGGTGGCCTGGCGCAGGCCCGGCGCCCACGCCGCCCAACCCGGCCCGTCGACCAGCACCTCGAACACGAGCTCCGGTGGCGCGGTGCTGTGGCCGTCGACGTGGTAGCGGTGCTCGGTCACGGGACCTCCGGGTCAGGTCGACGACGGCGTTCCGCGCCCGGGCGGGCACGAGCGGTGAGGCCGACGGATCACCATATCTTTTCTGCCTTTTTCGGTTGTGGATCGAACTGATGTACGCTAGGCTCACGGTCATGTTCGAGGAGCGCCACGAGACCATCGCAGGGTCGGCCGTGCCGCCCTCCGGGCTCGCCCTCGAACAGATCCACCGCCTGCGCGATGCACTCGACGCACGGGCCACCGAGGCCGAGGTCGCCTACGCCAGCGAGGGCGGGCACGAGCTCGACGGCTTCGCCACCATGGCCGCGTTCCTGCGCGAGCGGTGCGGCCTGTCCCCCGCCGAGGCCAGGGCCCGGTCGGTCCGGGCCACGCGCCTCGCCCGCTGGCCCGAGGTGCTCGACGCGTGGCTCGGCGGCTCGATCCGGGGCTCGCAGGTCGAGCTCGTCGTGCGCGAGGTGCCCGAGCGCCACGTCGAGCGGTTCGCCCCGGTCGCCGCCGAGGTGTGCGCCATCCTCGCCCCCCTCTCCCACCGCCATGCCCGCGAGGCGCTGCAGCACTGGGTCAGCTGCGCCGACGCGGTGGCCGAGCGCGAGGCCGACGAGGCCG
>CAMFLJ010000444.1 GCA_945957335.1 uncultured Actinomycetes bacterium
GTGGCGGCCGGCGTGTAGTGCACGCCGTGGCGGTGGCGGTGCTCGTCACCGAGCAGGGCCTGGTGCCGACGACCGAGTCGCCCCGGGTCCGGGCCGTCGGGGCCGTCGGCGTCGGCGTCGACCCGGTCGGACGCACGGCCCGACCAGGGCCCGAGCAGCGGGACGATCGCAGCCAGGCGCACGCGGTCGGCGTCGTCGACGCCCAACCGGCGCGCCAGCGCGTCGGCGTCGACCGCCAGGGCGGCCCGCACCTCGGTCATCTTCGTGATCTCGGTCGTCACGGGCCCGCCGGAGGTCGGCCGAGCCGGGCCGAGGTCAGGCGACGGCAGAGTCGTCGCTCGGGTCCCACGCCGCCAGGTCGGCCAGGCGCTTGTCGTTCGAGAAGACCTCGACGATGGGCTGGTCGATCTTCAGGCGCTTGAGCAGGCGCTTGACCACCAGCTCCTCGTTCCAGAGCACGAGGGTGACCACCACGCCGGACTCACCGGCGCGGGCGGTGCGGCCCGAGCGGTGGAGGTAGTCCTTGGGGTCTTCCGGCGGGTCGTAGTGGATGACCACGTCGACGTCGTCGACGTGGATGCCGCGGGCGGCCACGTCGGTGGCGACGAGGGCGTGGAGCTTGCCGTCGCCGAAGTCCTTGAGGGCCTTCTCGCGGTGGCTCTGGCGCAGGTCGCCGTGGATCGACTCGGCCTCGACGCCCTCACGGCGCAGGTCGCTGGCCACGCGGTCGGCGGCCCGCTTGGTGCGCACGAACACGATGGTGCGGTTGGCGCCGCGCACGATGGCGGCGGCGACCTTCACCTTGTCCATGTCGTGGACGGCGAGGAAGCGGTGCTGCATCTGCTCGACGGTGACGTCCTCGGAGACGACCTCGTGCATCACCGGGTCGGCCTGGTAGCGCTTGATCAGCGTGTCGACCACGCCGTCGAGGGTGGCCGAGAAGAGCAGGGTCTGGTGCTGGCCGGGGATGTGGCGCAGGATCCACTCGACCTGGGGCAGGAAGCCCATGTCGGCCATGCGGTCGGCCTCGTCGAGCACGACCTGGTCGACGTCGTCGAGGAAGATCTCCTTGCGCTCGATCATGTCGATCATGCGCCCGGGGGTGGCCACCACGACCTCGACGCCCTTGGTGAGCTCCTTCACCTGGGTCTCCATCTTGGCGCCGCCGTAGATGGCCGCCACGGTGGTGCCGCGGGCCTGGCCGAGGGGGGCGAGCTCGTCCTTCACCTGCACGGCGAGCTCACGGGTGGGGACGAGGATGAGTGCCCGGGGGCGGCGGGGCTCGGCGGCCTTCACCCGCTCGAGCACCGGCAGGCCGAAGGCGAGGGTCTTGCCCGAGCCGGTCTTGGCCTTGCCACAGACGTCGCGGCCGGCCATGGCGTCGGGGATGGTCAGGGCCTGCACCGGGAAGGGCGAGGTGCGGCCCATCTTCTCGAGCGCGGCGACGAAGTCGGGCGAGACGCCCAGGTCGGAGAACGTGGTCATGGCGGAGCCTCAGGGGGTGAGGGGTGCGGTCCGCCGACCGACGGTCGGGGAGCCCACACCAGTGGCACGACGCCCACCTCGGCGCCGCAGGGTGGCCGAACGGCCACCACGAATCGGAACCAGCCTACCGGTTCGGCCCCCACTCGCAGTGATCGGCCCCCTCACCCCCGGGCCCGTCAGGCGGGGAGGGCGGCCTCGATGGCGGCCACGACCTCGTCGGCCTCGGGCTCGACGGTGGGCCGGAAGCGGGCCACGACCTCGCCGCCGGGGGCCACCAGGAACTTCTCGAAGTTCCACTGGATGTCGCCGGCCTCGCCGGCGGCGTCGGGGGTGGCGGTGAGCTGCTCGTAGAGCGGGTGGCGCTCGTCGCCGTTGACCTCGACCTTCTCGGTCATCGGGAAGCTGACGCCGTAGGTGGTCGAGCAGAAGGTCTGGATCTCCTCGGCCGAGCCCGGCTCCTGGCCCATGAACTGGTTGCAGGGCACGCCGAGGACGGTGAAGCCCTGCTCGGCGTAGCGGCCCTGGAGGCGCTCGAGGCCCTCGTACTGCGGGGTGAGGCCGCACTTGGAGGCCACGTTCACCACGAGCACCGCCTTGTCCTGCAGCTCGTGGAGGTCGAGGGGGGTGCCGTCGAGGCGGGCGATGTCGGCGTCGTAGAGGGCCATTGGTGTCTCCCGAGGGGGTCGTAGAGGTCGTACCGTGGGTTCGGTCGGTCCCTGCCCCCAACACCGCGGGGGCACCACCTATGCCAGCCGACACCCGACCCACCTTCCCCGGGTCGCCCAGAAGGGGGTCAAGACCGACCCGCCAGCTGCCGACGAGGGGTGCGAGACCTGATGCGCCGACCCCTCCCCTCCCCCCATCTCACGCCGACCTCCCGGCCGGGTGCCCTCCCGGCGCCGGCGGAGGCACGACGATGAGCGGCCTGCTGGCCGAGGCGCGCGCCCGCCGGGCCCTGGCCGAGGCCGGGCTCGACTACGCCATGCCCCTGACCCGGGCGAGCAGCGTGACCAACGAGG